>JAYUAV010000522.1:0-6653 GCA_043741175.1 Verrucomicrobiota bacterium | reverse complement strand
AGCGTGAGCGGCAATTTGCACGGCAACGTCACCGGCTCTTTGTTGCGCCCGTCGTAACTCGGAATAAAATCCGTGATGGAATCGTTGAAAACTTCCGTGCGCGCGAGTTCCGTCAGCCGGCACTCGATGTAACGCGAAGCCGCCGCCGGATCGCCGGTGAAGATGTTACCGTAGTTACCCTGTCCCTCGATGAGATAACGCTTGTTCGCCAGCACCACGAGCGCGTCGCCGATGGACGCGTCGCCGTGCGGATGATACTGCATCGTGTGACCGACGACATTGGCGACCTTGATGAACCGCCCGTCATCTTTCTCGTGCAACGCCCACATAATGCGCCGCTGCACCGGCTTCAAACCGTCGGCGAGATTCGGAATGGCGCGGTCGCGGATGACATAACTGGCATAATCCAGAAACCCACGATCCACCCGCGTGTGCAAGCCGATGCCAAGCTGCTTCGGATCAAACGGCTTGTGGACGACGGCTTCGACGGCCTCAGCGACGACGTGGTCTGCGCCGTTGCCGTTCGCGTCGGCAGGCTTCTTCGCGGGCGCGGGTTTCGCGCCTTCGATGGGCAATTCTGGCTGGTCCGAATCTTTTTTCTTCTTCGCTGAACTCATGAGCGGCGCGCATTAAGCAACAGAACGCCCGCGATGGCAAGATTTCAGCCGGGCTGTGTACAAATCTAGCTTGTCAAAGCGTCTCGTGACGGACAGCGTATCAGCAGTCACATCCAATTACGGAAGCGCGCGAAAATATGAAATGCCCAAGTTGTGATTCAGAAAACACGATAAAGTGTCAAGTAGCGTATCAGTCTGGCACTTCCACCGGCTCATTTGGCGGGTTCGGAATTGATTCGCAGGGAGACATCGGTGGGTTTGGCGGTGCCAGTTCTTCTCAAACACTATTTGCACAAAGTGTTTCCCCTCCAACACACGGCATAAATAAACGTGCCTTGATCGGTCTGCTAGTCGGAATACTATTGTTCATACT
This sequence comes from Verrucomicrobiota bacterium, assembly GCA_043741175.1. Taxonomy (GTDB): domain Bacteria; phylum Verrucomicrobiota; class Verrucomicrobiia; order Limisphaerales; family JADLHS01; genus JADLHS01. The sequence goes on along the minus strand of JAYUAV010000522.1, from coordinate 5,663 downwards.
CGGCGCGGGCATTGCAGGCGAGCGCAAGGAGACTTTAATCAAGATTGCAGGTATGTCGGTACACTGGGCTGGTATCATCTGCCTTATCGCCAGCATCTATAGTCTGATTATAAATCACGCACGTTTAGCAAAAGCTCATAAACAAGATTTGGAAAAATGGGCACGACAATGGGTTTGCTTGCGCTGCGGAACAAAGTTTGAGCCGACAACTAGATAGCTTCCTTCGTTGTTGTCATTAAGCCTGCTTCAATCGCTTCAATTAGCTCCGTTGGGCTGTTGACTGCACGGGTTTAGTGTGAATTCAAATCCTAGTCTGCGGGTTTCGAGTGTTTCCATTCTGTTGCCGTCTCAACAAAAAGAACGCGATATGGAATACGCCCATCTTCTGCGGCGCGTATCTGAATCCCGAACAATGGCAATGCACCTTCTCCGGTCAGCAGCCACGCACCTTTACCAATCGGCTCAACTCCTGAATGGCTTCCGACTTTGGATTCAATGTTACGCACGGCATTCCACCAGTCTGAATGTTTTTCGCGCTGCGTCTCTGGTGGCATTTCTAACGAAAAAAGTATCGAGTGCATATAAAAATGCCCGCCGCAAAGCCTTAAAGATTAAGGCTTCTTTGGCGTCTCTGAAGGTTTTGATGTTGGGGTTGGGGTGGTTGGGGTGAATCGCTGGGTAGGCGTATGGTGCGTTGCCTTTGCCGCCGGAGGTTCTGAAACAATAGATGTGTTTATCCCCTTAATTGGAATGGTGGATTGAGGCGGTGCCGCTGATGGCGGTTGCGCCGCTGGAACAAACCTTTGTTTCGGAGTATGCCCGCTAAAGTTCTCACTTTTATGAAGTGGCGATTTCGGTTGGTTTGAATCCAGTTTGTTATTTTCTGGGGCACTCATATGATTGAAAAATGAATCACGAACAGTTTATTTCCAAGCTAAAAGAAATGGTCTGTCTTTCTGATTGGCACAAACGCTATTACACCCGTCGCGCGAGAAAATATAAGCGCATTGATAACTGGCTTAAAAGTTTTCTGGGGGCGGTTTCAATCATTGGCGCAGTTATGGCAGGAAGTAATCACTTCCGAGTTTTTGGGGCTGCTTTAGCCGGAGGTTGTGCGTTTTTGTTGGCCAGCGTTTTACCAAACTTCCGCTGGGATGCCATTGTTTCTGGACTTAAAGAGGAACAAGAGGAGTGGACAAGAATTTATCACGGCTACGATGGGTTGCTGAACATTTCTCAAATCTTGGATCGGGATGAAATGCTGACGCAAGAGTTTCAAAGAGTTGAGGAGTTAAGAAAGTCTTCCGAATTGAATGACCGAAATTTGCCGGAAGATCAAAAACTGCTTGAGGAGATTGAAAAAGAAGTGAGGGATTACCACAAGCTTGATGCTCAATAATATTCTCGCGGTGGTTGCGACCGGGGACTGGTCGCGCTCCGGGATTTTCATCGCCCCAAGCCAAGCAGAGCCGAAAAACTTGTCCAGCTTGAACTCAAGCTCTGGCTTCGCACTTCAAAGCAGCGTGACCGGATATTGGCGCACCAACGCATCGGATGAGGCGAGCGTCAGCTTGTGAGCCTGGGCCTGACAAATCAACATGCGGTCGAACGGGTCCCGATGCAGCGGCGGCAGCGCACTCAACAAGGCAACGGCGGCTTCATCCAATGCCAGCGGCGCCAGCAGGTGTTTTTCCCGCTGCACCGGGACGAACTGCGCGGGCGATTGCGGCAACGGAAGTTTTCCCAAGCTGTGTTTGACGGAGGTTTCCCAGAACGAAACGGCACTGAGAAAAACCTGGTTCTGCGGGTCGCGCACTGCTGCCACGACTGCCGGGGACAATTTGGCATCGCCGGTGACGAGCCAGAGGAATTCGCAGGTGTCGAGCAGAATTCTCATTTGCCTTCAAATGTGTGCAACACATCTTCCGGCAAAGGATCGTTGAAGTCATCCGGCACAGTGAACTGGCCTTGGGCCAGACCGATGGGGCGGGGCGCGGACAGGACGGGGGCGGGCAAAATGGTGAGCAGGCCAGCCGCTTTCTCCGGCAAGGCCTCGCCGCCTTTGGACGAGACGCGTCCGTGGTCAATTTCGACTTCAACCGTCAGATAGCTCATGGGGCAGAAACTAAGCCGGAAACCGAACACGGGCAAGAAGCGAGTTCGCCCGTTTGACGTCACTCAAGCGACGGTTTTGCTGGTTTGAACTCCGGGATTTTCACCGCCCCAAGCCAGGCAGAGCCGCAAAACTTGTCCCGCTGGAACTGTAGCGGCGGGCATCCTGCCTGCCGTACCCCGAAAGCATTCGGGGCAGCCCGGCGGAAAGAACCTCACGCAGAAACAAATTGCTTGAGCTTTCGTGAGTCCCCAAAAATCGCGCGCCATTTCCGGGCGGCAAAGATGCACGCCCTCTACCTGAGGCAAGGATTGCCTGACGCTACAATTGAAGCGCCTCTCGCGTGCTAGCATACTTTACAAATAGTCCAACCAAACGCATACTACGCAAGCATGATTGCCAGACCTTTTTGGCTCGAACGTATCGAAGCCGCATGGAAGGAAGCCCCTATTGCGTGGCTCTCCGGAGTGCGGCGCACGGGCAAGACGACGCTGTCGCACGACCTTGGCGACGACCACATTTTTTACATCAATTGCGACCTGCCCGCTGCGGAAGACATGGTTCGTGATCCGGCATTGTTTTATCGCAATTGCCCGAAGCCGGTCATCGTGTTCGATGAGATTCACCAACTGCACGATCCCAGCCGGGTGCTGAAGATCGGTGCGGACATGTTTCCCAAGCTGCGGATTCTGGCGACGGGTTCGTCCACGCTGGCCGCGAGCAAGAAATTCCGCGACACACTCACGGGACGGAAGCGGCAGATTCATCTCCCGCCCGTGTTGTATTCCGAACTGAAAGCCTTCGGGGTCACGCTGGCAAAGCGGCTCTTGCACGGCGGACTGCCGCCGACATTGCTGGCGGAAACCAAGAAGCCTTCGTTCTACCGCGAGTGGATGGATTCATTCTTTGCGCGCGACATCCAACGGTTGTTCGCCTTCCGCGATATGAACCGGTTCAACGCGCTGTTTGAATACTTGTTGCGCCAGAGCGGTGGGCAATTGGAAGTAACGAAAACCGCCGCCGCGCTGGGCATCACGCGGCCCACGGTGGAAAGTCATTTGCAGGCGCTGGAAATCACCCACGCCATCACGCTCGTGCGGCCCTTCTCCGGTGGAGGACAGAAGGAACTCGTGAAGCAGCCCAAAGCTTACGGCTTCGACACGGGCTTCGTGAGTTTTGCGCGCGGCTGGGATTCGTTGCGTCCCGACGACTGCGGCAGTTTGTGGGAGCACCTGACGCTCGAACATCTCCAAGCGCATCTGCCGGACTTGCCGATCCGCTACTGGCGCGACAAATCGGGAAATGAAATTGATTTTGTCCTGCCGCGCAGTCGCGACACCGTGGATGTCATCGAATGCAAATGGAATCCCGCAGCGTTTGATGCTTCCGCGCTGAAAGTGTTTCGTTCGTACTATCCGAACGGACAGAACTACCTCGTTGCGCCGATGGACGGCAACGCTTATGTCAAACGCTTTGGCGAACTGGAAGTGACGCTTTGCGAGCCGGGCGGAATTGCGGTTTGAGCACCTTGGCAATATGGCGGACAACTTCCTCTAAGTCCGCGATGGCTTGCGGGGAGAAGATTATTTTGCAGCCCATGAAGCCACCTGTTTGCGAACTTCATTGATCGGCACGCCGTTGCCAGCATCAATGTCATGGACGGCTTCGTCCAGCGAACGCAGCAGACGCTGTTCTTTGAGCGCAGACAACACGGGTAGGCGCGACTGCTGTGGAGATGGGCTGCCGGCCCAGTGGAAAAAAACGTCACGCAAACATCATTCGGCAGATGATGACGGACGCGATGATGCCCACGGCGTCCGCGATCAATCCCGCAGGAATGGCGTGGCGGGTGCGCTTCACGCTGACCGCGCCGAAATAAACCGCGATGACGTAGAAGGTGGTTTCCGTGCTGCCGAAAATTGTTCCCGCTGTCCGCGCCATCAAACTGTCCGGGCCGAATTCCTTCACGATGTCAGAAAACAATCCCAGCGACCCGCTCCCGCTCAACGGACGCACGAGAGACATGGGCAGCAGTTCGGTCGGGAATCCCACGGCATCGAGCACAGGCTTGAGCAGGTCGCTCAACATCTTGATCCCGCCCGCCTCGCGGAACATGCCGATGCCGACGAGTATCGCCACGAGATACGGGATGATCATCACGGAGGTTTTGAAACCCTCCTTCGCGCCTTCAACGAATTCTTCATAGACTTTCACGCGTCGCAGCGTGGCGTAGAGCGGGAAGAAGGAGAGCAGGAATGGAATGGAGAGCAGCGAGAGCGCGTTGATGACGCGGAGGAAGCTGTTTTGTTTCAACAGTTCTTCCGAAGCGGTTTTGCCAATCAACCCTGGAAAGCCGACACGCAGGAATGCCCAGACAAAAACTCCGGTGAACGCCGTGAGTGCGAGCCAGCCGAACCAGTTGAGCGGGGTGGTGCTTTCGCTGGTCGGGATCGTCACTCCGTGCGAGCCGTCGTCTGTGTTAGCGGAGTCGGCGGGCGAAGGACTACCCGCCCGACCATCTTCGTTCGCAAGCGGCGGCAAGCGATAGCCCGGAAGTTTCTCCAACAGCTTTACCGCTGCGATACCGGCAATGCTGGAGCAGATTGTCGCCATGATGGCCGTGCCCACGATGGCGGAGGGATTGACTGCGTGAGCCACTGCCAGCACTGCGATGGCGGTGGCGGGGATGAGTTGAATGGAACTCGTATTGATGGCGAGAAAGGTGCACATCGCGTTCGAGGCAACGCCGGGACGCGGGTTGAGTGTTTCCAAATCCTTCATCGCGCGGATGCCGAGCGGCGTGGCGGCGTTGGAGAGGCCGAGGATGTTGGCGGCCATGTTCATCAGCATCGAACCCATTGCGGGATGCTCGGCGGGAACGTCAGGGAAAAGTTTTCGCATCACAGGGCGCATCGCCCGCGCCAGCACTTGGATCAAGCCAGCTTTTTCTGCAAGACGCATGATGCCGAGCCAGAGTGCCATGACGCCAGCGAGGGGCAGGGCGAGTTTCATCACGGCGTATTCAGCGCGCTCGAAGGCGGCCTTGGTGACGGCGTCGAGAGAATCATTCGCCGCACCGATCAACACCGCTGCCACCATGAGGCCGAGCCAGATGTAATTGAGCATGGTGCGAGGCTACAAGCGCGCGGGTGATTCTGAAACCAGAAAACGTGCGGCGGGGGACGCGTGCTACTTGCTAAAGTCGGCGTTCCGATTCGTCCGCAAACTTTTACTTCGAGAGCAGTATTCGGAACATCACGGCACGAGGCGGGCGCGATAGTAGCGGCGTGGCAATCCAGCAGAGGTCGTGTCCACATGATCGAAGAATGTGCCGGAGATGACGTTTGTTTTGAGCGCGGTCCAGTTGACCAGATTCGTTGTAGCGTCCAGCGACCAGCGTGAACCGTTCTGTCCGTTGACGCGGAGCAGCGACCAACCTTCGCCAGTACGACCGAGCAATTGCACCTGCGCTGGTGGCACAGGGATCGTCTCGGCGGTGATTGTGTAGTTGTCAAAGAGCATGTAGTTGTCGCCCGGCGCATTCGTGCCG
>JAYUAV010000521.1:0-9454 GCA_043741175.1 Verrucomicrobiota bacterium | reverse complement strand
CCGATTAAATCAGCGCTTCCCAAGATCGAGAAAGACGCCGAGGACTTCAAGTTCTACCCCATCGTCAAGATCGGCGTGAGCTACTCATTCTGAACTGGCTGAATATTTCAACGCCCCGACAGCACTGTCGGGGCGTTTTGCTTTTCACGAACTATTCAAGTGTGAGCGCCGATTCAGATCACGCAACAGTCGGTACTTCAACGCCACTTCACGCGCGGAGATATTTGCGATGCGCCAGCCTTGTGCGCCATCCAGAAATCCACGCTTCAACACATATCCACGAAACCATCGGAACGCTCCATGAAGGAAAGGTGAAAATGCGCCAGCAGTTTTCCCAGCCTCGTGTTTATCCTGCGCCCAAAGTTTTGCGTAACCGTCGCCACGCGCCCGATGATCCGCTGCATCGCGAAACGAATAGTGGTGGAGATCACCGCGCAGAGGTTTCACCACGCCGGAGATTTCCAATCGTTCGTGAACGCGGCCTCCGGCGAACTTCACCCGCTCGCGCCGAAACAAACGCGTGAGCCGGTCGGGATACCAATCACCGTGACGTATCCAGCGCCCCTCGTACAACACACAGCGCGGCATGGAAAAACCGCTGGTGTCATTCGCAATCGCGGATTGCTTGAGCGCGCGGATTTCATCGCAAAGAGCAGGTGAGAGTTCCTCGTCCGCGTCGAGGCTGAACACCCATTCATTTTGCGCGAGCGACAGCACTTTGTTTTTCTGGCCGACGTAACCAAGCCAATCCTGATGCACAAATCGCGCGCCGAACTCCGCCGCAATCCGCGCCGTGCCATCCGTGCTGCCGGAATCCACGATGACAATTTCATCCGCAAGGTCAGCGCAACTGCGCAGACAGCGAGGCAGGTTTTCTTCTTCGTTAAGGGTGATGAGGCAGAAGGAAATTTTCATGCGCGCCGCCCCTTCGCTGCGAGTTCCAATACAGCCAGCGTCTCCGCGACATTTCGTTCCAGACTGAAAACATCTGCCGAAACCTGCACGCGCGTGCGCCGCTGCGCCCATTGTTCAAACACGTTCGCGACAGATTCTGGTTTCCAAAATTCTTGGATCGTGCTTCCCGTCACGCCTTCCTCCAAGACCTCCGCCGCGCCATTATTGGCCGAGGTGACGACCGGCAATCCCGCAGCCAAGGCTTCTGCAACGACGTTGGCTGACGGTTCATACATGGGCAGCGTGACGAACAGATCAGCGGCAGCGTAGGCGTTTTCCACATCGGCCATCGGGCCAGCGAAGATCACGTTGGCTGGCGACGCAGGTTTCCGCCCCTTGCCGACGACCAGAAGTTTCAACCGAGGAGTCCGCGCAATTGCGTCCAAGACGAATGACAAGCCCTTGCGTTCCCAACCTGAACCTACGAAGAGCAGAAGGAACTCGTTGTCCTTCACACCAAAGCGGGCGCGGGTTTCATCGCGTTTCCCGTTTTGAAATCGCGCAACGTCCACCCCGTTCCGCACGAGATGAATCCGCTCCGCCGGAAACTGGAAGTGCTGAAGGATTTCGCGGCGCACCATCTCCGAATTCACGATCACAAGCCGGGTGTTCTTTGGATCAAACGTGCGAGCTTCGAGTGCCATCATGTTGCGATGAAATGCGCCAAAGCCCACGAATGGATTTTTCCACCACGGCGCGAATTGTTTCCTGCGTTCCAGCCAAACGCGATGCAAACCATCACCCGCGCGATAGACATCCTGTTGCCCTGTCCGCTCCAGACTGAAGACGCAATCAAATGATTCCTTGGCGACAGCGGCGCGCACCGTTTCAGAAAAATTGACCGGTCGCGTCGCGCGCGAACCTGTTGCCGCAATGTGATGAAATTTCACGTCTCCCAGTGTTTCACTCCACGCCTCGGCGAAGAGATGAACTTCATGCCCCTGCTTCAGCAACGTGCGAAGCAGGCGTTGCAGATACAACTCCGCTCCGCCAGTAGCGGCAAATTGGCGTCGGATGAGCGCGAGTTTCATGCGGGAAGATGACGGCGATAGAGAGCTTCGAGTTTATCGAGCATCTCTTCGAGGCTGTGTTCTTTTTCCACGAGAAGTCGCCCGGCTTCACACATCCGTTGCGTGGCGGCGGTATCTTGCAACGTTGATTTGATGGCGAGAGCCAACGCTGTCGCATCGCCCGGAGGAACGAGTCGTCCAGTTTCGCCATCGCGAATAACACTGGGAATACCGCCGACATTGCTGGCGACAACCGGCGTCTTGGTAGCCAACGCCTGCAACGCTGTCTGTGGAATACCTTCATGCAACGACGGGATCACCAGCATGTTCAAGGCTCGCAACACTGCAGGCACGTCATCACGCTGACCAAAGAACGTGACGCAGTCTTCGAGTTTTAATTCCTTCACCTTGGCCTGTGCTTTGTTAAGCGACGGGCCTTCGCCAACGATGACGTAGTGTGCTTCAAATCCCGCTGCCCGGAGCTGATGGGCGGCTTCCAACAAAATCGCGTGTCCCTTCGCCAGTCGGATGATGGACACCATGCCGATGAGGGGAGTTTTTTTTGCCTGTGCGTTGGGGATGAGTTGTGCGCGGTTGACCGAGGGAGAAAATGTTTTGAGATCAATTCCAGTTGAAAGCGTGGACACACGCGATTCTGGCAGGCCGAACAACTTGCGAAAGTGTTCTGTGACCTTCGGACTGGTGGTGAGGACGTGGTCAGCCAGCTTGGAATAGACGAACCCACTCATCTGTTTGCCGCAAACAGGCACGTCGAAGTGTCGTGTTCTCACGACGAAAGAAACTCGCGCAAACCGCGCCGCCAGTCCGACTAGCCAACCATCACGAGAGCTGTGGGGATTGACGATGTGCGGACGGATAAGCTTGAGCCAACGGACTATTTTCCAAACGCCGAACAGAAATTTCCAACGCGCGAAATCAAGCGGTTCAACAGAAATGCCGGAGAGTTTTGCGCGCCGAAAAATTTCGCTCTGCGGTGGGGCGAGTAGGAAAACGTCGTGGCCTCGACGCCGAAAGCCCTCAAGTTCAGCCATGATGCGCCGCTCCTGTCCACCCCATCCCGTGGAAGCTTCCGAGTGAACAATGCGCCAGCGTTGCGCCGGATACTTCATGCCGCGGTACTCCTTATTTGAACCAACTCAATGTTCGGCGGGCGTGCTGACGAGTCGCTGCAAATGCGCGGCTTTACCGCATGGGGGAGTAAAAAGGCAACAATTGAGGGCGTGCTCATGCGGATTCAGTTTGGGCTGGGGATGCGGCGGTGGTAAAGCGCGTCGAGATTGTCCAACATCGTGTCGAGGCTGTGTTTGGATTCAACCAGTGTGCGGCCTCGCGTGGTCATTGCGTTGGTTTTTTCCGTGTCTGCGAGTATCTCAGAAATCACCGAGGCGAGCGCAGTCGGGTTGCCGCCGGGAAAGATGCGCCCCGTGTCGCCGTGCCGGATGATTTCCGGGATGCCACCCACATCGCTGCCGACCACGGGGGTTTTTACAGCCAGAGCTTGGAGGCCGATCTGCGGCACACCTTCATGTTTTGTGGAGGGGATGACCAGCAGGCTGAGTGTTCGCAACACGGCGGGGATGTTCTCGCGATGACCGACCAAGGAGACGACGTCTCCAAGATTCAAGGTGCTGACCTGGTTTTGAATATTTTCCCGCTGAGGTCCGTCACCGACAATCACGAACTGCCCGGCAAACCCGGCAGCTTTTAATCGCGCGGCGGCTTCGAGAAAGGTGGTGTGACCCTTCCAGGAACGCAGCACGGACACCATGCCGATCAATGGCGCGGCGGCGGCGGTTGAGTTTAATTGAGTTTTATCGCCCGCCGGTGAAAACAGATTCAAGTCAATGCCCGTGGGCAGTGTGGTGATGTTCTCGTTGGGCAGTCCAAACGTTTCTTGAATGTGATCCGTGATGCGGTCGCTGGTGGTCAGCACATGATCTGCGAGCGTGGTGAAGGCGTGACGACTCAGCCAGCGGTTTGGGTAATCCACGTCAATGTGTCGGGTGCGGATGATGAGCGGCACACGCGCGAGTCGTCCCGCGATGCCGAGTAGCCAACCATCGCGCGAGCTATGTGTGTTCAAGACCTGAGTCTGGTTTTGACGCAGCCATCGCGTGAGGTGGATGACGTTGAGGGAAAAATTTAATTTCCCAAAGACGACCGGTTGAACGGAAATTTTTGCAGCGACAGCGCGTTCGTAGATTCTGCTGGCCACGGGCGCGATCAGGGTTACGTCGCAGCCGCGTTGCTGAAATCCGACGAGTTCTGCAAGCGTACGATGCTCCTGCCCGCCCCAGCCCGTGGAGGCTTCCGAGTGAACGATGCGCCATTGGTGATTTGATTTTGCCGCCATGAAATGTCGAGGGGCAATTGTCAGTCTCTTTGATTTTGACTTCAATAGTTTTTGGTCTGCGATCAAGGCTGAGTCCCTGGCTTTTTAGCTTGAAGCGTCTGGCGTTTTCCAAAATGCTGACGCGAATCGTCAGGCGGCTCACGCACGATGTGCGTTGAATCTTCGGCTGATTTCATTTGAATGAATCTCACCAATCAAACCATCCTTGTCACTGGCGGCGCAGGTTTTATCGGATCACATCTCGTAGAAGTCTTGATCGAGCGGGGGTTCTCGGTTGTGGTGTTGGATAATCTCCGTAACGGCTCGCTTGATAAGCTGGCGGCAGTGATAGATTCGCCTCGTCTCCGATTCGTGCGCGGGGACATTCTCGATCTTGATACATGCTACCGCGCTACCAAGGGAGCGGATTTGGTCTTTCACCTTGCCTGCCTTGGTGTGCGGCATTCTCTTCACAGTCCGCTTGAAAACCACCAAGTGAACGCACTTGGAACGCTCAATCTTTTGCAAGCAGCGCGGACAGCCAAGACCCAGCGGTTTATCTACGTTTCGACCTCCGAGGTCTATGGACGGGCCACAGATTTTCCCATCCGCGAATCCACGGCAACATGGCCGCTCACGGTGTATGGGGCGAGCAAGTTGGCGGGTGAACATTATGCGCGCGCTTATTTCGAGTCATTCAGTCTGCCAGTGACTTGTGTGCGTCCTTTTAACAACTACGGGCCTCGTGCGCATTTTGAAGGTGATACAGGTGAAGTCATCCCGCGTTTTCTCATGCGCGCACTGCACGGACAGCCTCCGATCATTTTTGGAGGCGGCTGGCATTCCCGCGACTTTCTGTATGTGCGTGATTGTGCGGAAGCGCTGTTACAGATCGCCGCGAGCGATATGCTTGTGGGGCAGGTCGTCAATTTGGGTTACGGCGAAGAGACCCGCATTGATCAACTCGCAAAAGCAGTGGCCAAAGTTGTGGGACGTCCCGACCTCGAACCGATCCATGAAAAAGAGCGCCCCGCAGATGTGCCGCGTCTTTGGGTAGATACCAGCAAGCTAAAATCTGCCGTTCATTTTCAACCCAAAGTGAACATCGAAGAGGGCATGGCGCTGACGATGGAGTATTACCGCAAAGTGCTCGCCGAAGATCCGGGTGCGCTGGAACGGATCACCACGAGAAACTGGGAAGTTTAACATGTTAAAAATTCCAGTGGCCAAGCCGGACCTCGGCGACGAAGAGGTTGCGCTCGTGACCGAAACCATCCGCAGCGGGTGGATCACTCAAGGGCCGCGCGTGGCGGAATTCGAGCGCGCGTTCGCCACCTACACAGAGGCTGCTCATGCAATCGCCGTTTCATCCTGCACGACGGCGCTCCATCTGGCCCTGAAAGTTCTTGGCATCGGCCACGGGGATGAAGTGATTGCGCCCTCACACACATTCATTGCCACGACTAATGCGATTCGTTACTGCGGCGCGCGACCTGTGTTCGTGGACATTGACCCCGTCAGCTTGAACATTAACCCTCGCTTGATTTCCGCCGCTGTGACACCGCGCACAAAAGCGATCATGGTGGTGCATCAGGTGGGACGCCCGGCAGATTTGGAAGCCATTAGCACAATAGCCCGACAGCACAGCATTCCATTGCTGGAAGACGCCGCGTGCGCCATCGGCAGCGAATATCTTGGCCGCAAGATCGGGCACAATCATTACTCTCCGCTGGTCTGCTTCAGCTTTCATCCGCGCAAGATTGTGAGCACCGGCGATGGCGGCATGATCACTACTGACAACGCTGACTGGGCAGCACGGTTGCGGCGGCTGCGCCAGCACGGGATGTCGGTGAACGATCTACAACGCCATCAGTCGTCCACCATCGTCTCGGAAGAATATCTCGAACTTGGCTACAATTATCGCCTTACGGATTTGCAAGCTGCGATGGGATTGGCCCAACTGCGCCGCCTTCCGCAGATGGTCGTCCGTCGCCGCGAGTTGGCGGCAAACTATGACCGAGCACTGGCAGGCTTTCCGCAATTGGAACTTTTCCGGCAACCGGTAGGTTCGCTTTGGAATCATCAAACCTATCTCGTCCGCCTCAAGGACGCATCTCCCGCCCGGCGGGATGAGGTGATGCAACGGATGTTGCACGAAGGCATCGCGACCCGGCGCGGCATCATGTCCATCCATCGGGAGACCTGTTATGTCTCCGCCTACGGAGTACAGCAATTGCCGGAGAGCGAGCGGGCGAGTGATCAGTGCCTCTGCCTTCCGCTGTACACGCAATTGACTGAGTTGGAGCAGAATCATGTGGTAGAACAGTTGCGCCGCGCGCTGACATGAAACTTTTTTCGTTTCTTGAAGAGAACGCCACCAGCTACGAACTGGCACAACGGCTGGTCAGCCTGAACTACCGGGTATTCCTCCGCGAACTGCGTACGGAAAGTTTCTTTGAACCGGGCAAGAGCTACCTTGATGTGGGCTGTGGCACGGGTTTCCTCCGCGATCATCTCCAGCAGGCAGACTATCTCGGTGTTGATTTGAATCCCAAATACATCGCAGCAGCTAAGCGCAAGCGGGGTGATTGTTTTCAAGTGGGCAACGCTTTGGAGCTTGATGCCATTGGCCGAAAATTCGACCGCGTCGTATGCGTCGGTCTGTTGCATCACCTTGATGGCGGACAAGTGCGCCGGGCACTCTCGCAGTGTTGTGCGCGACTTAAGGCGGGCGGCGAACTTTTCATCATTGATGCACTAATGCCAGAGGGGAAAAACCCGGTGGGGCGGGCGTTGCGTGAGTCCGACAATGGGGCGCATGTCCGCTTGCTGGGCGGATGGAAAGAGTTATTTGCGACAGAATTGGAGATACGGAAATTGCGGCCTGTGTCGCAATGGCCGTTTGATTATGTCTTCCTTCGTGCGACTGGACGTTGCGCCACACAGAGCAGTCTGATAGAACGCCCCGCGTGAATTCCATGGGCAAACCCGCCGCCAAACCGTTGCCGCCAAATCCCTACAATCCCTTCGCTTGGATCGCTGGCGAACCGGAGATTGGCGAGGGTTGTTGGATCGGCGCGTTCACATTGATTGATGGCACGGGCGGTTTGAAAATTGGTCGTGGTTGCGACATCAGTTGCGGCGTGCAAATCCTTTCGCATTCCACAGCCCGCCGATGTGTGACCGAGCGTGTTCATGGAGCTATTGACAAGCTGCCCACAGAGATCGGGGATCACGTATTTATTGGCTCGAATGCGGTCGTGTTGATGGGCGCAAAGGTGGGGCATCATTCCATCATCGGCGCTGGCGCGGTCGTGCGGGAAGACATGGAAATCCCGCCCTACTCGTTGGTGGTGGGAGTGCCAGCATGCATTGTTCGCTCGATTCAAGACGAGGTGGAAGCGTGGAAACAAAAAGCCAAGGCAGGCACACTATGAAAAAACTTTCACTGGTGGTCGCCACCTATAACGAGGAACTGAACCTCCCGAAACTTTACGAGCGAATCATCGCCATTGATTGGCGGGCACTTGATCTCGAAATCGAGTTTGTGGTGGTGGATGATCACTCGCGGGATCACACGCCGCAAATTTTGCGCGACCTCGCCACGCGCGATCCGCGCGTGCGCTGGCTGCGGTTCTCAAGAAATTTTGGCAGCCACAAAGCGTTCACTGCTGGCTTGGAGTTTGCGACGGGCGACTGCGCTGTCATCCTTGCCGCAGACCTTCAAGACCCGCCGGAGACAGTGCCGCTGTTGTTGGAAAAGTGGCGCGGTGGGGCAAAAGTCGTCTGGGCAGTGCGGGGTGAACGTCCGGGGGAAACATTTGCCACCAAGCTCTTCGCCCGGATTTATTACGAGTTGATGCGCCGTTACGCTGTGGCCGAGATGCCGGCGACCGGGGCAGATTTTTTGCTGATGGATCGGGTGGTGCTTGATGCTTTACGCGCCGCGCCAGAGCGCAATACGTCTTTGCTCGCACTCATTCAGTGGATGGGTTTCGATCAGGCGCAGATCCTCTACACCAAGGAGGCCAGGACGGCGGGCACGTCAAAATGGAATTTCTCCAAGCGCGTCAAACTCGCGGTGGATTCGTTCATCAGTTTTTCCTACACGCCGATCCGCCTGATGTCCGGGCTGGGATTTTTGTTTGCGCTCATGGGGTTTGCGTATGCGCTCTTTCTCGCCGTGCGCCGGATATTTTACGGTGCGCCCATCGAAGGCTGGACCTCGTTGATTTGTGTGGTGCTGGTGGTGTCGGGTGTTCAGTTGATCATGCTGGGCGTGTTGGGTGAATACCTCTGGCGCACGTTCGATGAGAGCCGTCGCCGCCCTCGCTATATCATTGAATCAAGCCACGGTTTGAAAGAGGAATCCCCACGCGCATGAACACCGCATCCTCGCAGTCCGCATCCCGAGTGAGTCGAAGACTGCCGTTGTTGTTGTTGGGATTCACCATAGTCGCGATTCTTGTTTGGGCGCAGCAAAGCCTGCCCTGTTGGCGCGATGGCCAGTGGCTCGCAGGTTCTCACGCCGATGGACCGTTTCATTTCTACTGCGAACTGTCGAGGCTATCCCCGGAGTTTTTTCCGAACGATCTGGCGGTGCAATCCAATCAATCCCTCGGATCGTACGAAACAACCTACCGCTCTGTGGCGTGGATCGCGGAACGGACAGGGTGGCCGTTGATCGCGACGAATCTGGTGCTCTGTTGGCTGGGCAATCTGCTCTATCTGGCGGGCGTCATGGCGTGTCTCTCGCGACTCAAACTTGGCCCGTTCTGGTGCGCGCTCGGAACATTTCTCGTCGCCCAACCGTTCGTACTGCTCACCATGTCGAGTGGCGTAGTTCATTCTCTTCTCATTCCGCGCGAGTTCTGGCTTTGGCCGCTGCCGTGGTTCGTCATGTGGTTTGCCTTGGGGCGACGGGACGGTTGGCGGTTGCTTGTTTTCTACGCGGTGTTGGGGGCGACTTACAGTCTGACGTATCCGCTGTGGGCGGTGCTTTTCGGCTTGGCTTTTGGACTGGCCGATAGCTGGCGCTTTTGGTGTGAGAAGAGGTTCAAAAATTTTGCGTGGCTTGCAGGCGGCGGCGTGATTTGCCTCGCGGTAGTGTTGGTGCCGGCACTCGGACTGGCAAACA
>JAYUAV010000520.1:0-6019 GCA_043741175.1 Verrucomicrobiota bacterium | reverse complement strand
ACGTGGCTCGGATTGACGGTCGGTTGCGCCGCCTGTCACGACCACAAGTTTGATCCGGTTTCGCAAAAGGAGTTTTACCAGATCTACGCGTTCTTCAACAACATCAGCGACGCCGCGATGGACGGAAACGCGCTGCTGCCGAATCCGATTCTGAAACTGCCCACGCCAGAGCAGGAACAAAAACTCGCCGTGTTCGACCAACAAATTCCCGGCGTGGAAAAGCGCATCCGCGATGAAGTGGCGAAGATTTATTACCACGAGCCGGAGGCCAAACTTCCAATCACAAACTCAGAGCCGCAGGACTTCGTCTGGGTTGAGGATGATTTTCCAAAGGGCGCAAAAGCCGAGAGCAACGGCGAAAAGTTAAAGTGGATCAAAGGCGAACGCGTGTTCAGCGGCAAGCGTGCTTTGTCTCGCACAGACACCGGACTTGCGCAGGATTTATTCACCGGCGCAGCGCAGCCTTTGGTGGTGAGCACGCAGGATATTTTCTTTTTTCATGTCTTCATCAACCCGACGAATGCGCCCAAGGCGATCATGCTCCAGTTGCACACCACGGACTGGACGCATCGCGCGAATTGGGGCGACGAAGACGCGATTCCGTTCGGTGAGAAAGCGAAGCCATCCAAACTGTTAATGGGCGCGTTGCCCAAAGCTGGCGAGTGGGTGCGCGTGGAAGTGGACGCCGCGAAATTTGGTTTGCCAGAAGGAACAAAGATTGACGGCTTCGCGTTCACGCAATTCGGCGGTTCGGTCTATTGGGACAAGGCCGGCCTGCGCACGATTCTACCGCACGATCCCTCGCTCGACTCTCTCTTAGCTTGGGAAACGAAGGAGTCAAAACTCGAAAAGTCTGACGTGCCAAAAAATATCGTTGAAGCAGTCAAAGTAAAAGCAGCCGAGCGCAAACCCGAACAATTGGCGCTCATCCGCGACTACTATCTGGCGAATGTTTATGCGCCGACGCGGGAAATCTTCGCGCCTCTCCACAAGGAACTCGCTGACCTGCGCAAGCAACGCGAGAACCTCGACAAGGCAATCGTCGCCACTCTGATTTCGCACGAGGTGGAAAAACCGCGTCCAGCCTTCGTGCTCAATCGCGGCCAATACGACCAACGCGGCGACGCCGTCGTACGCGCCGTGCCCGCCGTGCTTCCGCCGTTGAAGACTGACACCACCACAAACCGTCTCGACCTCGCGCGCTGGCTTGTCAACCCGGAGCATCCGCTCACCTCGCGCGTCACGGTCAACCGGCTTTGGCAGCAATTCTTCGGCACTGGCATCGTTAAAACTTCCGGCGACTTCGGCATCACTGGCGAATGGCCGTCGCACCCGGAATTGCTCGACTGGCTCGCGATGGAATTCATGCAGCCGTCCATTCCTCAACCCTCAACCCTCAATGCTCAACCTCTCCACGGTTGGGATGTGAAGCGTATGATCCGACTCATGGTGACAAGCGCGACGTATCGGCAGAGTTCGACGGTGACTCCGGCGTTGGCTCAGAAAGATCCGCAGAACCGGCTGCTCGCGCGCGGGCCGCGTTTCCGTCTTGATGGAGAAATGATCCGGGACAACGCGCTTTACGTCAGCGGACTGCTCGTCGAGAAAATGGGCGGTCGCGGTGTGCGGCCTTATCAACCGCCCGGTATCTGGGAAGCCGTCGGCTATACGACCAGCAACACGGCCAAGTTTGAGCAGGATCACGGCGAGGCGTTATATCGTCGGAGTCTTTACACGTTCTGGAAGCGCACCGCTGCGCCACCCTACTTGACGACCTTCGATGCGCCGTCGCGCGAGAAGTATTGCACACGACGCGAACGCACCGATACGCCGTTGCAAGCCTTGGTGACGATGAATGATCCGCAATACGTGGAAGCCGCACGCCATCTCGGAGCAAGGATGATCCAGCACGACAGCGATGCCAACACGCGTCTGGATTTCGGCTTCCGACTCGTGACCGCGCGGCCTCCGTCGTCCTTCGAGAAATCCGTTTTGACCGACACGTTGGAAAAGTATCTCGGCCAATATCAGAAAGACGAGGACGCGGCGAAGAAGCTCGTCTCCGTCGGCGAATCGCCCGTGAACGAGACGTTGAACAAGTCGGAGCTGGCGGCTTACACGATGATTGGAAGCCTGCTGCTGAATCTCGATGAGACGTTGAACAAGAATTAAAAATGAATCCGCTCCACGAACGACTTCAGCAGATCAGCCGCCGCCATTTCTTCAAGACCACCGGCCTCGCTGCCGGACGGATTGCACTCGCGGGTATGATGCTTCCCGAACTGGCCAACGCCGCCGGAAAAAATAAAACGGGCACGCGCGCGCATCCGCCACTGCCGGGCTTGCCGCACTTTGCGCCCAAGGCCAAGAGGTTGATCTACCTGTTCATGAACGGCGGGCCGTCGCAGATGGACCTGCTTGATCACAAGCCGGGCCTCGCGAAGATTTACGACACCGATCTGCCTGAATCCATCCGCAAGGGACAGCGCTTGACGACGATGACCAGCGGGCAGACGCGTTTCCCGATCGCGCCATCAAAGTATTCGTTCAAGCAATACGGCAAGTCCGGCATGTGGTTCAGCGAACTTCTGCCGCACACGGCGAAAATTGCGGACGACATCGCTGTGATCAAATCCGTTCACACCGAAGCCATCAATCACGATCCCGCCGTCACGTTCATCCAGACGGGCAACCAGATTCCGGGCAAGCCCAGCCTAGGCTCGTGGCTCTCGTACGGTCTCGGCAGCGAGTGCGACAATCTCCCCGCGTTCGTCGTGATGACGCCACGATGGTCAGCCAAGCGCGACGCTCAGGCACTTTATCAACGTTTGTGGGAGGCGGGGTTTCTTCCGACGAAGCACGCTGGCGTCGCGTTGCGCGCACAGGCCGATCCCGTTTTGTATCTCAACGATCCGCCCGGTGTGGATTCCGCCGGACGCCGCAACATGCTCGACGCACTGGCGAAAATAAATCAGGCCGAATATAAAAAAGTTGGCGACCCCGAAATCAACACGCGCATCGCGCAATACGAAATGGCGTTCCGCATGCAAAGCTCCGTGCCGGACTTGGTCAGCATTTCCGGCGAGGACAAAGCCACACTCGATCTTTACGGACCGGAAGTGACTTCGCCCGGCACGTTCGCACACAGCGCGCTCATGGCCAGGCGGCTCGCCGAACGCGGCGTGCGTTGCATCGAGATTTTCCATCGTGAATGGGATCATCACGGCGATCTTGAACGCGATCTGCCGCTGCAATGTCGCGACGTGGATCAAGCCTGCTATGGACTCATCACCGACTTGAAGAATCGCGGCATGTTGGATGAAACGCTCGTCGTGTGGGGCGGCGAATTCGGACGCACGGTTTATTGCCAGGGCAAACTCACGAAGGAGAGTTACGGTCGTGATCATCATCCGCGCTGCTTCACCATGTGGATGGCCGGCGGCGGCGTGAAAGGCGGCACGGTCTATGGCGAGACGGATGATTTCAGTTACAACGTCGTGCGCGATCCTGTTCACATCCGCGACATCAATGCCACGATCCTGCATTGCCTCGGCATTGATCACCAGCAACTCACCTACAAGTTCCAGGGACTCGATCAACGGCTGACCGGTGTGGAGGAGGCAAATCCCGTAAGTGGAATTCTGGGTTAATGGCTTAGAGCCTGTCTGAAAATTGCGAGTGGTGCTGTTTTCGTGGAAAAGGATGGATGGCGAGGCGCGACGAAGGAGAATACCCCTTGTGGGTCTTCGACTGAGAAGCAACGAAACCAGACGGCCTTTCCCACGAAAACCCTCCGGGCGGCGGGTCTTTTGTTTTGGGGCTTCGTTGTCGCGGGCGTCACAGCCCGCTGCGGGGATGCTCCGCCCGCTCCGTCTCGCCCCAAACCAAAATCCCTCGCCGCAGCACCTCTCGCAATTCTCAGACAGGCTCTTAAACTCCGGGTTCCATCAAAAAGTCCAGCCGGGTTATTTTGATTTAGGTTTCAGAATCATCGCGTAACAATCTTTTGCGGCAGTGAACGAAAAGGAAGTTCAACGAGACTGCTTCACTTCGCCGCTTTGAGAAACGCGACGAGATCGGCCAGTTCCTGTTTCGTGAGTTGCCCATCCAAGCCCGAGGGCATCGCCGACACTTGGCCGATCCGCATCTCCGTGATGTCGGAACGCAGCACGCTCACTTCGGCGTTTGGCCCGGTGGCGAGTACGATTTCATCCGGCGCATCCTTACGCAACACCCCGCTGTAATCCTCGCCCGATTTGGTCATCACCATGATCGGTTCATAGCTGCGGACAAAACTTGCGCTCGGATAGACGATGGCTTCCAGCAAGTCGCGCTCGGTTCTTATCGAGCCGATCTTCGTCAAGTCCGGCCCAACTTTGCCGCCGAGGTAGCCAATCTGGTGACACGCAGCACACGCCGCCTTCGTGCTGTTGAACACGGCCTGACCGCCGCGCAGATCGCCCTTGGGCAAGGTCGTGAGCAACTCCTCCAAATGCGCGCGCTGCTTCGCTTCATCCACGTTGAGCAAGGCGACCAATGCGCCGCCGCCGGCCTGCACCGGCGGCGGATATTTCGCGATCAACATTTTGAGCGCGCCCAGATTGATGCCGGACAATCCTTTCGACTCCGTGAGCGCGGCGACGAGTCGCAAGCCGACGGCTTCATTGGTCGTCTGCTCGAATGTGGCGAGCAATTTTGAAACTTCCAGCGGCCCGGTCGGCTTGAGCGTGTCGGCCAGTGTGAGTAATTGATCGTTGCTCAACTTCAGCTTCGTCAACGCGCTGACCGCCGCGCTGCGCTGCGCCACGGATTTTGACGAGTCAAGGTTCGCGCAGAGAAACTCCAGCAAGCCCGGCTCAACCGGGCCGAATCCGCGCGGCAATCCCGCCATCGCGTCCAGCCGCAAATCGTCGGGCCGGGCTGGGTCGCGCGCGAGGCGATGCAGTTGCGCTGCAAAATTTGGGGGATTGAATTTAATCTGGCCGAGCGAGCGGGCCGTGACGGTGGCGGCGCGGACGATGGACTCGTCACTCTGTTCCAGCGCCGCGCGCACAGCATCGGCCCAGCCCTTGGGCGATTGCTTCAAACCGGCGCGAGCCATCATTTGCAGCAGCAGTTGCCGCGTGACTGCGGGTGTGGCTTTCGCGTTCAGGGTTTCGGCGATGAGTTGTTGAATCGCCTCGTTGCCCGCGAACTGCGCGAGTTGTTGCTCCAGTTCCTGACGGTCTTTATCGCTCAATGTTTTCGCGGTGAGTTGTGCGCGGAAAAATCCAGCGAGCGCGCTGCCCCATTCAGGATGATGTCCTGCGACCCAGGCGGCAGTCTTCCGCATCTCGGCATTTGTTGAGTTGAGAAACGGCAGCACTTGCTCGGCTTTCAAGTTGCCCGCGTCCATCTGGTCGAGCGCGATCAAGGTGAGGCGTTGCATGAACCGGTTCGTCAGTCCTGCCGCCGTCGTGTCTGGATTGTTAAGTTCGATGAGCGCGTAGGTGAGCGCGTGTTCAAGGACACGATCACGTCTCCGCAGCAGATTGTGAGAATCATAATCCGCGCTGCCGAGCAACAGGCGAACCGCGTGATTCGTGTCCGATGCCGTCCGGCCACACGTTTCGACGGCGGTTCTTTGCAGCGCGACATTCTGGCTTTGCAACGCATCGGAGAGCGCAACCACCGCCCAGAAGGAATCAAAATTGCCCGCGACAATCCGATTCCAATCGCGCCAAAGCCCCACCGAATACAGGGCGACCTGAACTGCCGAATCATCCGACGACAGATAAGAGTTCGCGCCCGATGGAAACGCTGAATACACAGCCCAACGCGCCTTCGGATCGTCAATTCGCGTCAACGCCCAGACGGAATTTCGGCGCGCGTCCAGGTTCTTTGACTTCTTCAAGACTTCCACGAGTGCGGGGATGGACTCTGTTCCACGCTTCGCCAATTCCTGAATTGCCCGCTCCACGGTCACGGGGCGATCCAGCGAAAGCAGAGCAGTCAATGCCGTCGGAGTTGATTTCGCCCA
>JAYUAV010000519.1:0-1799 GCA_043741175.1 Verrucomicrobiota bacterium | reverse complement strand
GGAGCTTCGGGGAATCCGGCATCTACGGCGATGGGCGTTACGACCTCGCGAAATTGCTGCACTCGCTGGACGGCGGGTATGATTTCCTTATCCACGATATGTTCGTGCTGGAACATCGCGGTGAGCGCGTGAACCTCCAGCAATTTTTCCCGAACAACCGCACTGCCGTGCTGAAAGCGTTTCAGCAAATCTTTGGAGTGCGCCACGACATTGATGAAGTGCGGACGTTGGAAGGATTGTTGTTCCTCTCCATGTGTCCGCTGCACTCGGATCATCCCAAGCGGCAAGT
Source organism: Verrucomicrobiota bacterium (assembly GCA_043741175.1). Taxonomy (GTDB): domain Bacteria; phylum Verrucomicrobiota; class Verrucomicrobiia; order Limisphaerales; family JADLHS01; genus JADLHS01. The sequence continues at coordinate 1,510 of JAYUAV010000519.1, read as the reverse complement.
CGCGATGTTCGCCACCGGCCTGCGCATCCTGAACGAATTGTTGAACCATGAAGATATGCATTGATGTGGACGGCGTGCTGTGTGAGTTGCGCCGCCCCGAACAGACTTACGCGGATGTCCAGCCGTTGCCGGGGGCGACGGAGAAGATGAATTCGCTCAAGCAGGCCGGGCATTACATCATCCTCAACACCGCACGCCACATGGCCACTTGCAACAGCAACGTCGGCCTCGTCGTCGCGCGTCAGGGCAAGACGCTGATTGACTGGCTCGCGCAGCACAACATCCCCTACGATGAACTCTGGTTCGGCAAACCGCACGCCGATGTTTATCTCGACGACAACGCGCATCGCTTCACGAGTTGGAAGGAAATTTCCGGCGACGGCAGCAATCTTCCTGTGAGCCACGAGAAATCGAAGAAGAATCCATGAGCGCGGCGACCGACTGGAAACTCAACATCGTGATGCCGATGGCCGGACTCGGCAGCCGGTTTCGCGACGCGGGTTACAAGTTGCCCAAGCCTCTGATTGATGTGATGGGCCGCCCGATGTACGCGTGGGCTACGGAAAGTCTGCCGCTCGACAAAAGCACACGCCTCATCTTCATCCTGCTCGCTTCGCAACCGGAATGTCCTGACCTGACACGAGACATCCAGCAGCGTTACGCGAAACATTCACCCATCGTCGTCACCGTGCCGGAATTGACGGCTGGCCAGGCCATCACTGTTCTGCGGGCGAAGGAATTCATCAACAACGATGAACCGCTGTTGATCCACAACGCGGACACGGCATTTGATGTGGATCACTCTTGGGTGGAAAGCGCTTGGAAGGAAAAGTTGGACGGCGCATTGTTGGTTTTTAACTCCGCCGAAAAACGTTGGAGCTTCTCGCGTGAAAACGCGGCAGGATTCGTGGAGGAAGTGCGAGAGAAGGAAGTGATTTCGTCGTGGGCTTCCACGGGCACGTATTGGTTTCGGCGCGGCGCAGATTTCGTCCGCATGGCCGAGTTGCGGCTCAACTCCGGCAGACGCGAAGCTGCCGAGTATTACGTCGGCCCTCTCTACAACGACATGATCGCCACGGGTGGCAAGGTGAAGAATTATCCGGTCCGCAAACTGTATTGCTTCGGCACGCCGGACGATCTGACGGCGACACTGAAGCAAATGAGTTCTGCAAGCGACACAAAATAAATCTGCGATTCTAAATTTATGGATGCCGAAAAAGTTTATGACGATTACTGGGCCAGCGGTTTGCACGTCTGGGAACAGTGGACGGATGAAGAGTTCCAGCGTTGGATGAGTCCGCTCGCCGGGCGTGAAAACGTTTTAGACTACGGCTGCGGAATGGGGCTTGGATATCAACCTCGATTGGTGAAAGCCGTGAAGAAATACTCAGGCGCAGACGTCTCCGAAATGTCTCTCACTGATTTGAGGAAGAAGGGTTTTGATGCTTTCAAGATTGATACGCAAAACAGCCGGATTGATTGCCCTGATAATACCTTTGACGGCGCGGTG
>JAYUAV010000518.1:0-1728 GCA_043741175.1 Verrucomicrobiota bacterium | reverse complement strand
TTCATCCACTGACACTCGGGCGTTGAAGCGGCCTGAAGGCCGCGCTCCGGGGGCAGTGTCAAGATGCGCCCTATTTCACATGAACGAACGGTCGAATTTTCGTTCCGCAACTTTCATGCGTGACGATTCGTCAATTGCCTTGTCCAGTCACTAAGGCGAGTTCAGGATTCGCCAGACCGAATGAATGAACCCACGCAACCCAACTTGAGCGGGCAAACCAACGGACGCCAAAGTGGTGTGGCTAACGCGCCCGAAATTCTGGAGCAACTCATTCAACAGGCCGAACGCGCTGGCGCGAGTGACATCCATCTCCAGATGCGGCAAGAATCCGCCGAGGTTGCATTCCGGCTCGATGGCGTGATCACGCCCATCAGCAATCTCGCTGCGTCTGTCGCGGAGCGCGTGTTCGGGCGCATCAAATTCCTTTCGCGTCTCAAGACCTATCAAGATTCACTGCCGCAAGATGGCCGTATTGAACACGCCGATGTGGGTTGCCAACACGACATCCGCGTGGCGAGTTATCCAACGGTGACGGGTGAAAAAATCGTGCTCCGCCTGTTCAATTCCTCCGCCGTTAAATCCATTCACGAGTTGGGATTGCCACAACCGGCGCGCGTTCAAATTGAAACTTTTCTCCGTCAGACCACAGGCTTGATGCTTCTCACCGGCCCGGCTGGCAGTGGCAAAACCACCACCATCTACGCTTGTCTGCGCCAACTCGCCGAACACGGTGGACGCCACATCATCACCATCGAAGACCCGGTCGAACAAGTTGTGCCCGGCATCATGCAGACCGAGATTAACGACGCCATCGGACTCGACTTCGCTAAAGCCGCGCGCCATCTGCTTCGCCAAGACCCTCAAGCAATCATCATCGGTGAGATTCGCGATGAAGAAACCGCCAACCTCGCCGTGCGCGCCGGACTCACCGGCCATCTCGTCATCTCCACGCTGCACGCGGGATCGTGTCGCGGCGTGTTGGAACGATTGCTCGTGATGTGCGCGGATGTTTCCGCTGTGGCGAGTGCCGTGGAACTGGTGTTGAACCAACGACTCGTTCGCAAACTCTGCAATGAGTGTCGCGGCGCGAAATGTCCCGCTTGTTTCCAGACTGGTTATCAAGGCCGCGTCCCGCTCGTCGAATGGCTTCGCCTCACAGATACGGTTCGCTCCCTAATCCGTTCGCGCGATTTGTCCGACATACAGCCAGAAACGTCGCTCACAAATTCTGCGCGCGAACTTTTGCAGCAAAGTATGTCAAACAGCGGGGAGATATCGCGGGTGTTAGGATCATCCTGATACCGAGACGTTCAACTGTCACAAAAGCGCGCGAGTTACAAACCACCCTTGGTAATTCCGCAGCATGTAAAACACGGAGATTGGCGCAGCGGCAGGTTTTTGTTAACCTGCCGGGTAAGAATTTCATGAATGCAGACAAATTGAAATCATTGCAGATCGAACGCGGACAAAAGCAACGTCCAACGGGCGTCATCTGGACAATCGTTATCGTGGTCGTCTTGGTCACGTTGGGGGCGATCTACATGGCACGTCCGAAAGAGGGAACAGAGACGCGCATGGTGAAATCAGGCGCAAAGTCGTCGACGACTTCCACGTCTGCGGCAGCGACTGTTTCTGTTGCGCTAGACACCAATGCGGCGCCCGCGTCGGCGAAAGATTCGGTGCTGACGGTCAGCGGTTACATCATCAATCGCGAGCGCATCGAACTCA
>JAYUAV010000517.1:0-4546 GCA_043741175.1 Verrucomicrobiota bacterium | reverse complement strand
AACGTATCGGGATATTGCACGAGCGCGCCGAAGACTTGGTCACTGAACTCGAACGACTCGTGATTGCCAATCACCACTTCGATCTTGAGCGCATGCGCGCGGCTGCGGACAACTTCGATGGTCTGCGGGTGGCAGGCCTCGGAGATAAAGAAGGTATTGCGTCCATCTTTGAGCCGATGCGACATCGTCATGGCTTCGGCGGCAGCGGTGGCTTCGTCGAGCATGGAAGCATTCGAGATGTCCAGTCCTGTCAATTCCGTGGCGAGGGTCTGGAAATTTAGTAGTGCTTCGAGGCGGCCTTGGGAAATCTCCGCCTGATACGGCGTGTATTGCGTGTACCAGCCGGGATTCTCCAACACACTCCGCTGAATCACTGGCGGCGTGATCGTGTCGTAGTAGCCCATGCCTATGAACGAGCGGAAGACTTGGTTCTGGCTCGCGATGGTTTTCAGACTACGCAGGGCGTCAAACTCACTTTGCGCTGCCGGAAGATTGAGCGGCGCGCTGAGGCGGATTTGTTTCGGCACGGCGGCATCGGTCAGCGCGTCGAGCGATGAGTGGCCGAGGAACTTCAACATCTCCGCCGTCTCAGTGGTGTTAGGGCCGATGTGACGACGGACGAATTGATCTGGGTGCGACAAGTTTTTCTTGGTTGATGGCTGTGCTTCTGAAAAAGACATGGCGCGCAGATTACCGGGCGCGGCGCTTGCGGGCAAAAAGAATCAGACGAAGAATGAGGAGCGCACGCGCGTGTAATCCCTGTGCATAATTTGAACGTCTGCTCCGCTTTGTTTTGGGTGACGCGTTGTCCGCTGTTGGTTAGGATTGATTCATGTTAAGCCAACGACAACGAAGCGTGGTCTGGGCTGTGGTGGCGATCTTGGGAATCTGGATCGTGGCGATGGCGGGCTATCGCATCACACGAAATGCCAAGGTGACCGCCGAGAAGGTACAGGCTTACGTGGCGGCGGTGGATTTGAGCAAGCTGTCGGCGTCGGATCGCGCTGATGCTTTGAGAAAACTTGCGGCCATGCTCAACGCGCTCTCGCTCGAAGACCGTCAGCGACTGCGGTTGGAGCGCACGGCTGAGGCGTGGTTCACCCAGATGACCGAGGAGGAGAAGGGCGAATTCATTGAGGCGACGATGCCGACTGGATTCAAACAGATGCTCGCGGCGTTTGAGGAGCAACCAGAAGAGAAACGGCGGCGCACCATTGATCAATCCTTGAAGCGATTGCGGGAGATGAACGCTGAAGCGCAGTCCGGCACGGCGACGGGCGCGCGTGGCACGAATCGTTCGTCCACGTTGAGTCCTGAGCTTGAGGCGAAGGTGCGGACGATTGGATTGAAAAGTTTTTACAGTCAAAGTTCGGCGCAGACCAAGGCGGAACTGGCGCCGTTGCTCGAAGAGATGCAGAAGGCGATGGAGTCCGGGCGGATGATGAGGGGACGATGATTTCAAAGTCTAAAGTCTTTTGTCTAAGGTCTAAAGTCGGCTGGGCTTTCACGCTGATCGAACTGCTCGTGGTCATTGTGATCATCGCGATTCTGGCGGGAATGTTGTTGCCGACACTTGGTCGGGCGAAAGAGGCAGCGCGTGCGACGGCGTGCTTGAGTAACTTGCGGCAGGTGGGTGTGTCTGTTCAGCTTTATGTGGATTCAAACAACCAACGACTGCCCGTGATGCGGGATAAAATCACCGTGCTTGGAACAAATCAACCCGCGACAAATTCGCTCGCAAGTCCTGACAAGGTGCTGGCGGGTGAACTGGGTAGCACGAATGTCCTGCGTTGTCCCTCGGATCGCGAGGACTTGTTCATGCAGACGGGATCGAGCTATTCGTGGAACAGCCTTCTCAACGGTCAGCGAGCCGACAGCCTCAAGGTGTTGGGCATGAACTTCGATGCTCACGCGATCCCGGTGTTCTTCGACAAAGAGGATTTTCACAAGGCGCGAGGGCAGGGGAAGGCGGTGAATTATCTTTACGCGGACGGGCACATCAAGAATCTGCTCACGATTGAAGGGACGTTGCAGAAATGATCTCAATCACTCAAGTCACCAAGAAATTCGGTTCAAGGCTCGCCGTGGATAATCTCACGCTGACCGTGCCGCGCGGAGAAATTTTCGGGCTGCTCGGTCACAACGGCGCGGGCAAGAGCACGGCCATCGGCATGATGCTCGGACAGGTCTGGCCCACGAGCGGGGATGTGAAAATTTGCGGGCACGACGTGACGAGCCATCGCGCGCTGGCGTTGCAGAAAGTCGGCGCGATTTTTGAAGCACCGGTGTTTTACGATTATCTCAGTGGCTGGCGCAATCTGGAAATCCTCAGCAGTTACACCGCGCCGACATCGCGCGAGCGCATTCGCGAAGTGGTGGAGTGGGTCGGGTTGACGGGGCGGGAGATGTCCAAGGTTCGCACGTATTCGCACGGGATGAGGTCGCGGCTGGCGTTGGCGCAGGCTCTGTTGCCCAAACCTGAGCTGTTGATTTTAGATGAGCCGAGCGACGGACTCGACCCCGAAGGGATTCACGAGATGCGTAACACGATCCTGCGTCTGCATCGCGAATTGGGGCTGACGATCTTGCTCTCGTCGCATCTGCTCAATGAGGTGGAACAGCTTTGCACTCGCATTGCGGTGTTGCAACAGGGGCGGAAGGTGTTCGAGGGAAACGTGGCCGATGTGCGGGCGGGGCGTGGGCGGGTCACGCTCAAGACGCCGGACTTTGCCGCCGCCACGATGCTGCTGCTCGAGCGGGGTTTGATCACGGCCACGGCGGAAGAGAAATTCATCACGCTGGCAGAAGGGTGTTCGACCGCCGAGGTGGCGCGGACATTGGTTGCTGGTGGCATCGCGTTGGACGGCCTCTGGCAGCATGAGCAGACGGTGGAGGATTTTTATCTCAGCTTGGTGAAGTCGCCGCCTGTCACGGCTTTGAAAACTTGAATCATGTTTTTTGCTCAACTCAGAAACGAACTCTGGAAACTCTTCGGCAAGAAACGCACCTACATCGGATTTGGCGCGTTCCTGCTGGCGCAGACGGCGATGTTGCTGGCGTTTCGATTCACGCGCTGGCAAAGCGACTTTGAGCGGATGCTGTCAGGAAACGGCTATCTTGCGACGGAGTTTATTTCCGCGCTCACGGTGGCGGTGGTGATGTTGATGCCGCAGATCATTTTGCTGATGCCGCTGTACACGACGCTCGTGGGAGGTGACTTGGTGGCCAAAGAAGCCGAGGACGGCACGCTGAGGATGATCCTGTCGCGACCGATCTCACGGTTTCGACTTCTGTTAGTGAAGTGGTGCGCGGGCGTGATCTTCTCGGCAGTGTTGGTGCTCGCGCTGGGCGTGGTGGCGTTGGGTTTTGCGCGGCTGCTGTTCCCGTGGGGCGGGATGTTTGTCTTTGCGCCCGGGCAGGCGTTCAGCGTCTTGTCGGCACACGAAGGCTTGTTGCGGTTTGTGATGTCGCATTTGTTTCTGGCGATCAACGCCAGTGTGATGCTGTCCGTGGCGTTCATGTTTTCATGCTTCAACATGAAGCCGGCGGCGGCAACGATCCTGGCACTGTCCTATCTATTCGTGAACGTGGTGATGGAGGGCATCCCGTTCTTTGATCGCTACGACGATTGGTTCATCACGCATCACTTCCGAAGTTGGTTGCTTGTCTTCCGCAATCCGGTGCCGTGGCCGCAGATCATTCAGTCGGAGATAATCTTGGTCGCGGTAAGCCTGACGGTTTTCACCATCGGCTGGATGGTGTTTCAGACGCGAGACATCAAGTCGTGAGAACGGTGATGGCAGAATGATCTCGCAGAATTGGCCTTCATCATTTTGCCATCAATGATTCCGTTTCTCGTTCGTCTCCATCAAGGCACGCTCAGGCGGTAGTAGCGTTCTGCGGGAGTGGTGGTGAGGTTGGTGATCGTCTTGAGAGAGCCGTCGCCGGGGACGATTTGCAACGTCTGCCAGAGCGCGGCGTCGAGCACGTCCTTGTATTGCACTTCGTAAATTTTCCCCGCCACGGTGGCGAACGAGAACGTGAACTCCGTTGCGTTTGCAGTGAGTTGAACGATGACTGGCGTGCCGAAACCGTAGCCCGTGACGACATTGGTGGACGAGCCGCCATCTGAAACAAACACGACGACGTTGCTGAACGCGCCTTCGCTCACAGGTTGGAATCGCACGGCGAGATTGGTGTTGGCAAGCGTGGGCACGCTGAACGCGACGCTGGCGACGGGATTGGTGTTCGCGTCTAGCAGAAAGAACGGATCGGTGGTGACGGTCGTGTTGGCGTTGAGAAGCAGGCCGCCTACGTTGCTCACGGTGAAGCTGGCTTGCGACCAAACGCCCGTCAGCACTGTGCCGAGATTCAACGAGGCAGGCGTGACGACTAATATCGGCGGGTAGTTCGTCGCGGTGATGTAATTGGTGAACGCGAGTGAGTTCGTTCCGCCGAGGCCGATGGCAGATAGCGTGACGGTGAAACTGCCTGCGTTGGTGAAGGTGTGGAGCGGGTGTTGGTTTGTGCTGATGTTGCCGTCGCC
>JAYUAV010000516.1:0-5611 GCA_043741175.1 Verrucomicrobiota bacterium | reverse complement strand
ATGTGTGTAAAAAAGTGGCGCGTCTCTCATTCTCGCGCTGCTGCGGCTGGTCAAAGACGACACAGCCGCGCTCCGTCCAAACTGCTTTGCTTGCTCGCGTTGAATGATTTTCGTTAAGGTTCAGTCCAACGACCATGCCGGACGCTAACAATGAACCGTCGCCCTCAGTTTTGAGGGCGTTTGATTTTCCATCTCGCACCCAACTTGTGTTCGGCGCTGGCAGCGTGGCACGCGTGGGGGAATTCGCGCGGGAGACGGGCACAAAGAAAGTTTTGCTCGTGACAGATGCAGGAATCGTTGCCGCCGGTCATGCGGGGCGCGTGCAATCTTCGCTTGAGGCTGCGGGCTTGCGCGTGACGCTGTTCGACAAGGCGCGAGAAAATCCCACGACGAAATGTGTGGAGGATTGTGTCGCCGCTGCAAAGGAAGCGGGCATTGATGGAATCATCGGCCTTGGCGGCGGGAGTTCGATGGATACGGCCAAGGGTTGCAATTTCATTCTGACCAATGGCGGGCAGATGAAAGATTATTGGGGTGTGGGCAAGGCGACGAAGCCGATGCTGCCGTTCATCGCGATTCCCACGACGGCGGGCACGGGCAGTGAGATGCAGAGCGCGGCGTTGATCGCCGATGAGTTGACGCATCAGAAGATGGCGTGTCTTGATCCCAAGTGTGCAGCGCGTGTGGCGATTCTTGATCCTGAGTTAACTCTCTCGCAGCCGCCGCGCGTCACGGCTTGCACGGGCATTGATGCCATCGCTCATGCTGTCGAGTCCGCTGTGACGACGAAGCGGAATGAGTTGTCGCAAAAACTTTCCACGGAAGCGTTCAAGTTGTTGTTCGCCGGTTTTCCTGTGGTGATGAGTGAGCCGGGAAGTGCTGTCGCGCGGGCGCAGATGCAGCTCGGCGCGGCGTACGCGGGTGCGGCGATTGAGAATTCCATGCTCGGTGCGGCGCACGCGGCGGCGAATCCGCTGACAGCGCATTTTGGGATCGCGCACGGCCACGCTGTCGGCCTGATGCTGCCGCATGTGGTGCGGTTCAACAGCGCGGATGCGACGGCGAGAGATTTATATACGGAGCTTGCTCGGGCTGGAGGAATCGAAGCTTCAGCTGAATCTCTAGCAGCATGGCTCGCTGGTGCGTTGAAGTTGACGAACATGCCGCTGAATCTTTCAAGTGCTGGCGTAAAGCGGGAATCGTTGCCGGTGCTGGCCGAGGAAGCGGCGCGGCAGTGGACGGCGGGATTTAATCCGCGAGCTATTCGTGCGGAGGATTTTCTCCAACTCTACTCAGCGGCGTTCGATTGAAAACCTGGCCAGCCCCCGCCAAGATTTTTTGAACGGATAGCGAAGGATTGAGCGCAGGATGATGGAGCGCACTTCTTCCCTCGAAACTTTCACGCGACACTCAGGATCAAGCGCGGGTTCATCGCGAAGTTTCTGGATCGTCTCCAAGCCGATGAGAATCGGCCAGGCGCAGGCGAGGCGCAGGCTGATGTGACGGCGGGAGATGAGGTTCGTGTATTCCCAACCCGCCGCGAGGTGTGATTCCGCGTGGTCGAGGTAGTGATTGTAGAGCGGGCGGAACGCGGGTTCGTTCGCGGGTGACAACAGATCAGCGGGAGCGAGCCGGGCTTCCGCGAGTTTATCCGCAGGGATATAGCAGCGGCCTTTCAACAAATCCGCCGGGAGATCGCGCAGGATGTTGACGAGTTGCAGCCCTTTGCCGAAGCGAATGCCGAGCTCCTCAAAATCAAACGACGTGGCAAACTTGCGTTTCTCCGCCGCGTTGAACACATGCGCGACGCAGAGTTCCGTCCAGAATTTTCCCACGCAACCCGCGACACGAAACGTGTAGTCGTCTAACTCTTCCTCGTCTCGAAGCGCGATGATGTTCTCCGGCGACGCGCCAGTGAAGCGTTGCAGATCCAACTCCTGCCCGCTGATGATCGTCTCGATGACTTCGCGCACGCGCTTCAAATCTTTCGCAGACAGTCGGCGCAATGAGTTGAGAGTTTCCTCCACGCGCTCCAATAACTCGCGCTCGGCGGGCGAGCCTTGTTGCTGCGTCAACTCGGCGAAGTTCAACCCGCCATCACTGATGCCGAGGATGCGTTCGCGAAGTCTGTCGAGTGCTTCGAGCCGTTGACCCGGGGACACGATCTCCGTGTCCGCAATCGTGTCCGAAGTGCGCGCGAGCAGATACGCGAGAGAAATCTGTTGGCTGATGGCGCGAGGCAGAACGCGCAGTGTGAGATAGAACGAGCGGGAGTTGCGCTTGAGCAGTTCGTTGATGCTGATCCGTGACATGGATTAGCTCGCCTTGCTCTGGATGCGTTTGGTGAATGCGCCGGTGCGGATGATGGCGCGTTTGTGGACACCGCGTGCGATCAACTCCTGAGCATCGCGCGCTTCGATCTGAAAATCCACGAATCGTCCGGAAGTTCCGATGACGCGCGTCGTGACGGTGACTTGTGCGCCGATGGGTGTGGGCGCGAGGTGACGAAGCTCGATCTCCACTCCCACGCTGCGTTCGTCCTGTTCTAGGAACGGGGCGATGGCTTCGCGCGCGGTGCGTTCCATGAGCGCGATCAAGTTGGGCGTGCTCAACACGGCGGGCATCCCGTCGCTGGCAAAAGTGATCGCGTGTTCCTGCGCGACGATGAAGCTATGTTTGCCTGTGGTGCCGATCTTGGGTGCGGATTTCATGCCGGGCCAAAATGATAGACGGAATGGCGTTGTTGGAAAGCAAGTAGCGAAGAAAAGTCTCAACGTCTTCCGCGAAAAGTCTTCGGAAAACAAAATTGTTTTTGAAAACGCAAGTATTCTATTGACGGAAATGAAACGGTAAGTTGTAATCACGGGTGCGACCCAGAATAGATTGTTGGATTATTCGAAACGCAAAATCAAACAGTCAGCGGGAAACCAGTAAGATTTACTAAGTCTTTATGAGTGCGATGCGCCTTAAATTTATTGCTATCCAAGCCAGCATAATCGGTTTGTTGTCGTTCAGTGCGAATGCTCAGGATATTACGATTGCCAACAAAAACTCTTCCCTTGGTGTGAACACCAATGTGGGGGGTGGCATCATTAACTGGAATGTTGACGGCGTTGATTATCTCAAAAGCCAATGGTTTTACTACCGTGTGGGCAGCGGTGGGCCAGAGTCGCCCATTCAATCCATTTCCTCACCTACGATTGGGATAACATCACTTTCAAGTTTTGCGCGCCTAAACATGACTAACGCAAACGCGAGCTACAGTGTTATAACCTCGTTAAGACTTACTGGAAACACGGCTGGGTCTGGAAGGTCGCAGCTCAACGAAGACATCACGGTGGCGAACTTGTCCGGTTCTCCCTTGGACTTTCATTTCTTCCAATACTCGGACTTTGATTTGTTTGGGACTGCCAGTGGGCAAAGCGTTCAGTTTTTGCAGAACTCAGCCAATAACCAGTACTACAAGGCAGTTCAAACGGATGGTACCCGCACCGTAACTGAGACGATTAACAGCACGATTGTTTCAATCGGCCACTTTGAGGCCGGGTTTTATAACGCTACAATCTCCAGCTTAACAGATGGAGCTTCAACTACATTGAATGATGTCACCAGTGCTGGCATAGGCGATGTAACTTTTGCATATCAGTGGGATGTCACGCTTGCACCCGGCACGAGTTTCCAATTAAGCAAGCTGATTGAGATAGTGCCGGAACCAAGCGCGATGGCTATTTTGGCAATGGCGGGCATTTCTGTGGCCGTTTATCGTCGTCGGAATTGAGAATTAACTTGACCTTCATGCCGAAGTGCGGCTTAATGAGGCGGAACTCAGCGGGGCAATTTCAAAAACCAAATTAACTGGAGTCACGTATTATGGATAACAAGCAGATTTCAAGCATTACGGCGTCAGTTTTACTCTGTGCGGGCGTCGTTCTGACGCAACAAACAGCAAGCGGTGTCGTAGTGCCGCTCGCACATGGTGGGTCTTCATTGACAGTTGATGCTGATTCAGCGGCAGGGATGAATTCGTGGTTAGTGGACAGTGCGCCGTCTCAAAACCAGCTAAACAAGCAATGGTTTTACTATCGAATCGGTGGTGGTTTGGCGATGCCGATTAACACCATTAGTGCTGCGACAATTAACAATCCTGACTCGCAAACTTTGGAAGCCACTTATGCCAATGCCCAATTTTCCCTGACAGTGAGCTATGTTTTGACGGGTGGTGGAACGGGAACAGGACTCGCTGACATCGGCGAAACCATCAGCGTTCTTAACACAAGTGGTGCTTCATTGGATTTTCATCTCTTCCAGTATTCCGATTTTAATCTTCTCGGAACGCCTGGTGGCGATTCGGTTGTCATTGGTTCGGGATATGATTCTGTAATTCAGTGGGACGGATCAACGGCAATTGGTGAGACGGTCACGCAGCCCGCTGCGAACCGGGCAGAAGCCGCCCTTGCGTTCACTACGCTTAATAATTTGAATTTGATCCCTGGCTACGACTTGAACAACAACATCGGACCTCTCACTGGTGATGTGACATGGTCGTTCCAATGGGATAGCCTAATTCAAGACGGACAAAGTTTGGATGTTTTCAAGGACAAGCAAATGTCTATCACGCCGGTGCCCGAACCCGCTGCTGTTTCTATACTGGCAGTCGCTCTTGGTGCTGCGGGACTCTTGCGCCGTCGTCGTTAATCAAACTTTGCAATCATTACAAGGCCAGCCTTAACAAAGGCTGGCTTTTTTCTTTGAGTAACCGATTATCCCGTTACAATTAGGCATATCCAGAAGTGATCGTGTTTTCCCATCGCAACAACTTGTCGGAATTGGTCGCCTGTAAGCTACTAAGGATTGTAGCCATGCTCATTGCTACCTTCATCCTGCTTGACGCGCGGATTGTTCGGGCTGGAGGAGGCGGACTGAACACAATCATTATAGCAAATCAGGCGAGTTCCAATTCGTGTATACTCGCAAACTATTATTGCGAACTGCGTTCCTTGCCACCTGAAAATCTGTTGAAGATAAACTGGACCGGAGGAAATATATCATGGACCGATTCTGAGTTCTTTACGAATTTACTGAATCCTCTTCTTGAATCATTAGCTGTTCGGCGACTCACAAACCAGATTGAGTATGTCGTGCTCTCGATGGACATTCCGTATCGGACTATTTTTCCTGGCACAAACATCAATAGCACCACCTCAGCGTTGTTTTATGGGCAGGGAAGCGGTGGTGCCGAAGCTGGGACGACAAACAGTTACGCTTTCAGCGAATCTACATTCCAGAAGAGTAAACCCGCCAATCCGCCGACTAATTCCTTTCTGACGACAATGATTACATCAGATTCACTGAACAACGCGAAGGGGTTGGTGGATCGCGGTGTTCAGAGCGATGGCAATTTTCCTAGCCAGGCTGCAATTTTGGCAAAAAGTTCGGATACCGCACGAAACATCAGGCATCGCGCTTTTAACAACGCAATTTTTAATGCCGATGTGTTGGCTGTTTCCACGATGATCCGGACGAATCAAAACTCACCCGCTGGACAAACTGGTTTATTGGGATACCAAACTGGCCTTCCGTACTTCAGTGTATCGCCCAACACATTTGTTCC
>JAYUAV010000515.1:0-2884 GCA_043741175.1 Verrucomicrobiota bacterium | reverse complement strand
GCGCGGCGTTTACGCCGCTTCACCGTCCGGAAGCACGCAGGCCAAGCATTTCATCCACTGCCACTCGGGCGTTGAAGCGGCCTGAAGGCCGCGCTCCGGAGGCAGTGTCAAGATGCGCCCTGACAAGTCCGGCGCATGACATGGTGAGTTGTTAGTTTTACCTTGGTTGCACCCACTTCTCGTAAGTGCGTTCGCCGAAGTAGTCGTAGCCGACATTTTCCAACGGAGTCCCGGTCAGCATGGCGTGGATGAAGCCGTTTCGTTCCACTTGAACCGTGTGGAGAATTTTCTTTTCGGGGTTTTCTTTGAGCAGCAGTTGAATCTTTCCTCTGGCGGCGACGTGTGATTGCAGACTCGCGCTGTTGGTGCTGTTGGTGAAGGGGAATTCTGCTCTGAGGTCTTCCAACATCGCGTGGCTGCGACCCCATGTGCCGACGCGTTCGCTCACGAAAGTTTTTCCATCCAGCAACGCAATCGAATCGTGGTAGGCCAGCACGCAGAGTTTTGTTTCATCGGAGGACTTGAGCCAACGCGTAAGTTTGTCGAGATGGTTCGTGGTTTCGTAGGCGTAATTGCTGTCGAGAAACGCGATGCGCTTCACGTCGGCTGGGATGTTCGTGACCGCGTTCAGATAACCAAATGTGAAACTTCCGCCGCCGCTGTGTCCGGTGATTACGAGTTCGAGTTTGCTGGTGGGAAATTGCTGCCTGATGGCGGCTACTATACCAGGGATGGCGGTGTTGCCATGTTTCTTGCGCCACGCGGGCCAGCTTTTCATTTCAGCTTCGAGATACGCGATCACGATGGTTCGATTGGTGATGGCGGCACGAAGGAAACGGGTTTGCGCACCGATGTGTTGAATGTCGAAGTGCCAGTCGTCACCGGCCTGCAACTTCCTGCCGATGGTCTGAGCAGTGGTGTTTCCGTTGGGTAGCGCGAAGAGAACAAGTAACACGGGTTTGTCCGGCGCGAAATCTTTGGCGGGTGGAGAGTTGATTTCAACTTTCATCTCTGGCGCGGGTGAAAGAGTGGTGATGCGCTCGCCGAAGAAAGTTTGGTTTGTTAGCACGGCTGTGGTGGAGATGTTCGTCGCATAACGGGAGTTGGTGATGATTCCTTCGTCGCTCAACAAACCTGACAACTCAGGATCGGCGAGTACCCGCGCAAGCGTCGTCGTCGTGCCGTTGACGATCATTCGTTGTTGGACGAGCCGGATGCCGTGGCTGTAATCCGCCCAATCGCCTCTGTGCCCGATATAAAGTGGCTGGATGGGCAGTCCATTTGTTTGATGCCAGCCGTAGATGGCAACCCGGTTTGTGAGTGCGGCGAGTTTGGCGGAGATGACGACATCTTTCTTGTGTCCCGCGAGGAGCTCGGTGGCCGAACTTGATTTACCGAGCGCGACGAGTTGCGTGCGGATGATTTCGTTGTGCGTGGCGAAGACGGGAATGGTTGTCATCGCAGCATTGGGCGTGATGGGTTGCGGCGTGAGTTTGATTTCGGCGGCGGCGTAAATGGCATCCACCATTTTGCGAGTCGGTAATGTGCAACCTAGTTCGTCGGCGATGTGTTGAGCCGTGGCTGGCGTCATTGGCGCGAGGAAATAATCTGAGTCTGTGCCAATGCTCAGATAATCCCGTGTGATAAAAAGGGTAGCGATGTTCGTTTTACCATTGGCGACGTTGGTCAAGTTGACAGCGCAAAGATGGGGCAGCGAAGCGGGGACGTTGCCCGTGAGTATTTGTGAAGTGATGGCTTGTTCGCGTTCAGCCAACGTCAGAGATTTTATCTGGCTGATGAAGTCGGCGGATGAAATCGCGTTGGTCGCGCGAGCGGGCAGGGGAAGTGTCTGGGAAAAACAGGTGTTCGAGAGCAACACTGTGAGTGCGATGATGAAGCGAATCCGCAGCATGGGTTGAATTAGGCGGAAATCTTTTACCGAGCGCAAGTGCTACGTCTTTTCCTGATTGTGCCGAAGTGGAAAATCGGTGCAGACGCATCTCGTCTTCTCATTAACACCGTGGCTTCAGCCCGGTGGAAAAGGATGGAGTGGGGATTGCAGCCGTTTTAACGGCTTTGGGTGACGCCGCGAGAAACCGTTGAAACGGTTCTCACGGGTTTCGCGGGCTTTTCCACCGGGCTGAAGCCACGGTGTTAATGAAATCACCAAAGCCCAAACAAATTTAGGTGCGTCGCCGCAGTGGAAGATTGCCAATCGGCATGAACCCCGGCAGGATGATTCCGCAATCTGTCTGTTGCGATTAACAATGAAACTCGTCACTAAGTGCGCGTCGGAATTTCAGTCCCGAATTCTTTTGGGGCTGACGGCAACGCTTTGAGTCTGGGTATGACCGTAAACTGAAACAACTCCATGCAATCCGCGTTTCCGAAAATCTCGAAGATCAAATTTGAAGGGCCGAAGTCCAAGAATCCGCTCGCGTTCAAACATTACAACGCCAACGAAGTCGTCGCGGGCAAGACGATGCACGAGCACATGCGTTTCGCCGTGGTCTATTGGCACACGTTCCGGGGCACGGGCAGCGATCCGTTCGGCGCAGGCACGATGCTCCGTCCGTGGGACGACGGATCGAACTCCGTTGCCAACGCGCAGAACCGCGTGCGCGCGGCGTTCGAGTTCATCGAGAAGCTCGGCGCGCCATACTATTGCTGGCACGACCGCGATGTCGCGCCGGAAGGCAGCACGCTCGCCGAGTCGAACAAGAATTTTGATGCCGTCGCGAAAGTGTTGAAGGAAGAACAAAAGCGCACGGGCATCAAGTTGCTGTGGGGCACGGCCAACGCGTTTTCCAATCCGCGCTACATGCACGGCGCGGGCACGAGCTGCAACGCCGACGTGTTCGCGTTCGCCGCCGCACAAATCAAG
>JAYUAV010000514.1:0-7974 GCA_043741175.1 Verrucomicrobiota bacterium | reverse complement strand
ACCAACATCAGACGTGCCGGGGAAGATGCCGCCTGAATACGCAGACTGATTCTCAAGCACTCCGTTCACATAAATCCGCAACGCGGCACCATCATACGTGACGGACAAATACGACCACTGATTCGCAGGGATCGGGCTGGCACTGTAAACCACAGCACCAACGTTGACGCCGTCAGCACTCAACCCCAGATAAGCGCGTCCATCCGATTGAAGCGCCATCGTGAAACTTCTTTGATCCGGCCCGATCACCGCGTCCCACTTGGACACGAGCTCACGATCACCGCCAACGATGGTGGGATAAAACCATCCTTCAATGGTCAGTCCATTTGTCATACGCAGATTGAGCTGATCCGCCACGCGGAAATGATCGTCCACGCCGTCAAAGCTGAACGCTTGATTGACTTTGCCCGCCGCGAAGCTTGCGCCGTTGAGTAATGTCCCATTGTTTCCATCTGCGCTGTCCAACCCGTTTGATTCAGCCTTCCACCAACTGACCAAACCCGTCGGAGCGGGAACACAATTGACCACGGGCGGGGGCGTTGTGCATTTACCATTACTGCCCGCGTTGTAGATGGACTGAACTTCTGCTTGTGACAGAGCGCGATTGTAAACCGCTGGCTCGTCCATCAAACCTGAAAAACTTCCCACCTCTGCAATCGGGGCTTGTCGCCGCCCAAGATAGAGGTCTTGCGTTGTCAGTGGAGAGAAACTGCCAATGTTTAGCTGGCTTACAACTTCGCCATTGCGATAAATCGTGGCCAGTCCCGATCCCTTGTCATAAGTCAAAACAACATGCTGAAACACGTTGGCAGCGACGACGCCCGCCGCAGAACCCAGTTGATGCCAGCCGCCAGAACTATCAACTACATTCGCATAAAGCTGTCCGGCACCGGCGGGCCCTGGTGAGCCACTGGTCGGTTGACCTGGCGCGATATAAAAATGCACACCCCAATAAGTCGAATCATTCCACTCGAACAGCGGATACGCCTGCGTGACATCGGCAGGTTTAATCCACGCTTCAACGGTCAATCCTGCACCACTGCCAACATTGAGACTTGGGCTAGAAGGCACAACCACGGCAGCCAAAGCATTGTTAAATAAGAAAGCCTGTCCCACTTCGCCAGCCGCATACGATATTCCTCCAGCCAACGCGCCATTGTTTGTTCCTTGAACGTCCGTGGCATTGTTTTCTGCACGCCACCAACCTACCGCACCAGAAGGCGACGGAGTACACGTCTGCGGAGTTCCCCCAAGAGGATTTCCCGTGATCCGTACCTGATAACCTGTGGCATCGAAATTATCCTCGCGGATGATCTGGATTCGATTCGTGCCGGGAAGAAGGTTGCCGAGGAAAATGTTCGTGTATTCAAATTGCCCCGCCGGAGACGGCAGCCCCGGCCCGCGCGCGCCGAACTTGTATTGGCCGTTCACCCAAACAAACAACCCGTTGTCCGCATCGAAGTTGCCAACCAGATTGGTGAAGCCGTGCGTGCCGCCATTGATTTCATAAATGATGGCGGTCTCCGTGTTGCCAGCCCAAGCGGTGGGGATGGTTGCCAACTGCTGCCAGTTTGCGTTCAGCGCCGAGTGCGGCGTGAGCCAATTTCCAAGGATGTTGGTGGCGGCGGCGAGATTGGGTTCGGCAGATGGATTGATCAACGGATCACCACCGCCAGAACCCAGCGGTTGAGGAAACTGCGGCGCAGTGCCGTCCAAAATCGTGCCAAGCGCGCTGTTGTAAAAACCAGACGTGCTGGCATCAACCACTGTCACTGGCGCATAGATGATCACGGTCTGTGCGTGCGCGACTGAAGACGCCGATAGTGCGATGGCAAGTAAAGCGGCAAGGCGTGAAGAGGATGGCAATGTTTTCATGGAATTTCCGATGGTCTGTCTGATTTGAACTGATTCCGATTCAATCATGCCAAACCGCTCCGGTCAACGGGTTTGATCGGGTTTGATCGGGTGTGGGTGTAAATGTCTCCCCGCTGCTTTCGATGTAGCCGCGAACCAACGGCAATCGGGTATCAAGGCTTCCCACTCCGAAGCGGCGGCGGGCAATTCTGCCTCCAATTAAAAATGCGGACGAGAACAGCGTGAGAGGCAGTTACCCCGCTAATTCAGAGCTACTGCTAAATTCCACTAAAATTCGTTTGCCTTGACTCAATTAGTGGTGTCTCCGAATTAGCGGGGTGTCTTTCGGCTCATGCGAAGTAATTATGCTTTCGTCAAAATCCCATTGCGCCGGGCGACGCGCTTCACGAACATCCCACCCATGTTAGCCCGTGTTTGTTCTGCCGCCGTCAATGGCATCGAAGCGTTTCCCGTCGAGGTCGAAGTCAGCGCGGGCTATGGCGACACCAAGATCATCATCGTTGGATTGCCCGATGCCGCTGTGCGTGAATCTCAAGATCGCGTCACCACGGCTCTCAACAGTTCCGGTTTCAAATTTTCCTACGGTCGAACCACCATCAATCTCGCGCCTGCCGACGTGAAGAAGGAAGGGCCGAGCTTCGATCTACCCATCGCACTCGGCATGTTGGCGGCCAGTGAGCAGATCGAGACGGATCAACTTGATAATTTCATCTGCGTCGGTGAACTCGCACTCACCGGCGCGGTGCGTCCGTGCAAAGGTGTTTTGCCCATCGCCATCCGTGCGAAGCAGGATGGCAAAGTTGGCGTGCTCGTCCCAGCGGAAAACGCGGCGGAAGCAGCGGTGGTCGCGGGCTTGCAAGTCATCCCGATCCAGAACCTGCGCGAGGCGACGAACTTTCTTGAAGGTCAGATCACGATCAAACCCACGCGCGTGGACATCGCGAAAATTTTTGATCACCCGCTGGATGACGATGTGGATTTCGCCGACGTCAAAGGTCAGGAGTCGGTGAAGCGTTCATTGGAAATCGCGGCGGCTGGCGGACACAATGTTCTGCTCATCGGGCCGCCCGGCACGGGCAAATCCATGTTGGCAAAACGACTTGCCACAATTCTCCCCCCGCTCACGCTGGATGAAGCGTTGGAGACGACGAAGATTCATAGCATCGTCGGGTTGTTGCCACCGGGACTGGGATTGATCACGCGCCGTCCGTTTCGCGCGCCGCATCACACGGCGAGTGATGCAGGTTTGCTGGGCGGCAACATCAACCCTACGCCGGGCGAAATCTCGCTCGCACATCACGGCGTGTTGTTCCTCGATGAATTGCCGGAGTTCAAACGCAGTGTTCTTGAGACGATGCGTCAGCCGTTGGAGGACGGCAAAGTCACCATCTCACGTGCGGCAGGCACGATGACTTTCCCCAGCCAATTCATGCTCGTGGCGGCAATGAATCCCACGCCTGATGGAAAAATGCCGCATGAGAGCAAGAGTTCGCCTCGTGAGATTCAGAATTATCTCGGTCGCATCTCCGGGCCGTTGCTGGATCGCATTGATCTGCATGTGGAAGTTCCAGCGGTGAAGTTCCGCGAGATGACCGGCGACAGAGTCGGCGAAACTTCCGCGCAAATCCGCGAGCGCGTCATCGCCGCGCGAAAGATTCAGCAGGCGCGATTCGCCGCCAAACCCAAGATCACCTGCAACGCGCGTATGGGATCGAAGGAGATCAAGGAATTCTGTGCGATGGACGAGACGACAAAGGAATTACTCATGAACGCGATGGCAGAATATAACCTCAGTGCCCGCGCCTACGACCGCATCCTGAAAGTTTCCCGCACCATCGCCGACCTCGCGAGTTCGGAAACGATTACATCCGATCACGTCAGCGAGGCGATTCAACTACGCTCGTTAGATCGGCAGTTGTGGGGATGATTCGCAATTCGCGACTCACAAAAAATCATCCAGCTTGAAGTGTCTGCTTGAGCGTGTCACTTTGCCTCCATGTCAGCGATCACAGCCAATACGTTACACATCGAAACTAGGGACGTGCTTGATGATGTGGAGCAGGGACGGGCGTTCAATATCACACGGCGCGGCAAGATCATTGACCGCATCGTTCCTGTGAAAGAGCGCACCGGGGCATCAAGCTGGGACGAAATCATGTCGCCGGTTTGGGAAGCGCAAAAGCGCGTCAAAGCCACGAAGCCCAACCCGGTTCTCGCTGAACGCGCACGCCGCCGATGATCTTGCGAAAAGCCGGACTGCCGCTGGTCAAGTTGTTCAAGCCCTGATGAACAAATCTATTGAGCCACATTCTCCACAGGTTTGTTTGAAACCGAAACTTTTCACTGACACCACTGTCTAACTTAATGATGAATCCATCCGCCGCACGCGAAGTCTTCCAGAAGATCGCCACCAACATCAGTCGTGTCATGCAGGGACAATCTGCGCCCACGCGCAAACTCCTGGCCGCGCTTGCCAGCGGCGGGCATGTGTTGCTGGAGGATTTTCCCGGCACGGGCAAGACCACGCTTGCCAAGGCACTCGCCCGCTCTGTGGATGCGAAGTTCAAACGCGTTCAGTTCACGCCGGACTTGTTGCCGTCGGACATCCTCGGCGTCGCGATCTTCAACCAGCTTGATCAGCAATTCCATTTTCACGAAGGACCGATCTTCACCAACATTTTGCTCGCAGACGAAATCAATCGCGCCTCGCCCCGCACGCAATCCGCGCTGCTCGAAGCAATGGGCGAAGGTCAGGTGAGCGTGGATGGCGAGCGACGCAATCTGGCCGATCTGTTCTTCGTCATCGCGACGCAGAACCCCGTGGAGTTTCGCGGCACGTATCCGTTGCCGGAAGCGCAGATGGATCGGTTCGCGATGCAATTCACACTCGGCTACGTGCAGCCTGCGGATGAAGTCGCCGTGCTTACCGCGCAGTCGAACAATCATCCGCTGGATGCGCTCACTTCCTGCGTCACGCTGGCCGACGTGACCGCGCTAAAGCACACGGCGCAGAACATCCGCATCAGCGATGAACTCAAGCGATACGTCGTTGATCTCGTCGGGGCGACGCGTTCCGCCAACGGCGTTCAACTCGGTGCCAGCCCACGCGCGTCCATCGCATTGATGAAGGCGGCTCAGGCACTCGCGTTGTTTGATGGACTTGAATTCGTGACGCCCGAACAGATTCAAGAACTCGCCGTGCCAGTCATCGCACATCGCCTCGTGATGCAACCACAGGCGCGTTTCTCCGGCCTCACCGCGCGCAGCGTGGTGGAGGATGTGGTAAGGAAAACCAAAGTGCCTGCGTGACTTCTAGGCATGTTTCGTTATGCCAACTATCTTAGAACAACCAAAATGGGCTTTCTGGAAGTTCCAAGAAGTCTATCAATGCGATGTAAAAGGTGATCTGACGTGGATTAAAGAATCTGTGGCTGTTTTTTTTCAGAGGTCTCCGGTCAAAGATTTCACCTTATTAGCTGATGGATTTCACTTCCGAAGAAACACCGGTTGGCGAATGTGGATTTCCCATTCCGAAAGAGATCTAAAACAAGAGGTTGCTGTTACATTACATAACCATCAGTCGCTGGTTCGTGTAATAATTTCATATCACGTATTTTTCCCCTCTCTTTTTTATCGGGTCGGTCAAAGTCAATTACTCAAGGAGGTTATTGACCTCGAAATGTGGCTTTGTCGCCAAAGTGGAAACGATTTCAAGATCGAACCGAAAACAATAGGAGAATTAAAAACACGGCAACCCAGTCCACTGGTAACTTTGGCTCTATGGTTTCTCTACCGCGCCTACCGGTTCATTACCTGGTCAACCTACTGGACGAAGCGGCGGTTCACGATCATGGGGCAGGCGATGATCGGGGCTGTGATAGTCGCACTGTTCAGCGGGTTGGATGCTGAGAGCGCAGTCGGTTATCAGGCGTTCATTCCGCTGTTTGGGCTACTGGTCATCGCGCTCTTGTTTGCATTTGGTTTCCGCACGGGATTTCAGGTTGAACGCCATCTGCCACGCGTCGTCACCGCCGGCCAGCCGATCACCTATCGCGTCTCGGTGAAAAATCTCACGCCCAAAAACCAACCCGGCCTCACGATCATGGAAGACCTCGTTGACCCGCGACCCAGCTTCAAGCAATGGAAGGAATACAAGTTGGACGAGGACAAACACGTCCGTCCGTTCCGGTTCGACAAACGAAATTTTCGCTCGCCATTCAAGATGGCCGTGGTCAAAGAGGCGCGCGTTCCCGATTTGATTCCCCAACAAGAGGGCGATCTTTCCATCGAACTTGCGCCCTTGCGACGCGGCGTGGTGCGGTTCACAGGAGTCACTTTTGTGCGACCTGATCCGATGGGTATTTTTCGTGCGCTGCGGAAACAGCCGTTGCCGCAATCGCTGCTCGTGCTGCCGAGGCGTTACGCCATTCCGCCCATCGCGCTACCCGGCTCGATGAAATATCAGCAAGGCGGCGTGGCGATGGCGTCGAACATCGGACAAAGCGATGAGTTCGTTTCGTTGCGCGACTATCGGCGTGGCGATCCGCCGCGCCATATCCACTGGCGCAGTTGGGCGCGCATTGGCAAACCCATCGTGAAGGAGTTTGAGGATGAATTTTTCGTGCGTCACGCGCTGGTGCTGGACACGTTCACGACGCGCCCGCATAGCGATGCGTTTGAAGAAGCCGTGTCCGTGGCGGCGTCGTTTGCCTGCACGGTTCTCACGCAGGAATCGCTGCTTGATCTACTGTTCGTCGGGCCGGAGGCGTATTGCTTCACTGCGGGACGTGGCATCGCGCACGCGGATCAGATGTTGGAAATTCTCGCCTCGGTTCAGCCAGCGACGGGACAAACCTTCAGTCTGCTCGAACAACTCGTGCTGAATCATTCCTCCACCGTGAGCGGCTGCATCTGCGTGATGCTCGCGTGGGACGACGCGCGAAAACGCTTCGTGGAAAAACTTAAGTCGCTCGGCCTGCCCGTGCTGGTGCTAGTAATCCGAGTGCCGGGCGAAATGCAACCGCTCGATCTCGGCCCGATGAGCAACACACCGGAAAAGTTAATCGCGCTGGAGATCGGGAAGATCGAAGAACAACTGGCGGTGCTGAGATGAGTGACACGTTACAAGTTGAAGGTTGGAGCGTCGCGGGTGGAATGTGGAGTGCGGTGACAAGTCTCCGCACTCCAAATCCTGCACGGCAGTTTCAGTCGCGCTTCGTGAAACCTTGCAACTTTGAACCTTCAACCTTCAACGCCATTTCCCCTCAATGAAACCGCCGCCCTTCCTCCTCAGCGTCACGCTGCTCTTCTGGGGCTGGCAATCCGATCTGTTCCTGCCGGGCGCGTTGATGGCGGTGATTCTTGAGAGCGCACTTGTCTTCAAATCGCGCTGGGATTTTTCTGATGAAGACTTCACGAAGGCATGGTCGTTCTGCTCGCTCGTGTTGTTGGCGGCCATCGTTTTCGCGTTCACGAACAACGACGGCCCGTCGAGCTTCGCGAACATGCTTGATGATCTGCGTCCGGCCAACACCCGCTCCGCCACGAACGCAAGCGCACGCACGGCGGCACAAGTCATCCGCTGGCTACCGATGATTTTCTTCCCGTTTCTCGCCGCGCAAACTTTCAGCACACGGGATTCAGTTCCGTTGACCACCATCTCGCTCATCCTGCAACGTCGCTGGCGCAAAGCGAAACGACTCGGCCAACCCGCTCCCGCTGCGCGTGCGTTCAACGTCGGCTATCCCTACTTCTGCGCCACGTTGTTGGCGGCGAGTTTTCATCCGTCGGACGACAACTCATTCTTCTGGGGATTTTGCGCGCTGTTGACGTGGGTACTTTGGACACAACGCTCGCGCCGCTTCAGCATCGCGGTCTGGCTCGCCATGCTGGTGGTGGCGGCCACGGCGGGATACTTTGGGCAACGCAGCGTCTCGCAGGCACAGGCTTATCTCACCAACCTTAATCCTCAATGGCTCGCCGATTTCATGCGGCGACCAGATGATCCATTTCAAAATCGCACCTCGCTTGGCTTTGTTGGTCGCTTGAAAATGTCTGATCAGATAGCCGTCCGCTTGCAGCCCGACAAACCAAAGAACG
>JAYUAV010000513.1:0-3373 GCA_043741175.1 Verrucomicrobiota bacterium | reverse complement strand
CGCGCCGTCATCTGCCTAGCCAAGCACGGCGCGCACGGAGTGACGCGCCCTACCCTCTGCGTTGACGGTTTCACTTCGCCAAAGTTTCCAACTTCACGGGAACGTCGGATTTGACTCCCGGCGATTTCAACGCCGTGAACAGTCCGCGCCAGAATCCGATCCCGTAGAACACATGCGTCTCCACCAGCAGTGGCAACGCGCACAGACTGCGGATCAGTCCTCCCTGCGGAATGAGTACCAGCACTTGAACCAATATAGCCGCGAAATAAAACGCCAGAGGCAGCAATGCCCACGGCGAGAAATAAGTCAGCGGAACAAGCGCCAGGAGATACGCACAAAACATCGGCGGGACGAAGTTCGGCAACGAACCAAGCGTTGGTGTCGTGCGAAACTGCTCCGCTCTACCACGCCCGTAATTCATCAGCATCCGCATGAATTGCTGCAACGTGCGGCGCGGCCTTCGCCACACGAACAACTCCGGGTCATACATCAACTTGCCGCCCGCTTTCTGGATATTATCCATGAGCGCATTTTCCTCGTTCGGATAAAGTGCTTCATTGAATCCGCCATGCGCTAGCAACGTCTCACGCCGTCCCAGCATGTTGCACAAGATGAGTTCCTTCTCGCTCGTTTCACGAACCGATCCCACTTTCGCATAGCGAGCGCGGCTCGGCCCGAATGCGATCCAACTTGATAACACCAGCGCGAAAACCTGCTCTAGGAACGGCGCATCCGCTGGACAAAGATTTGGCCCGCCAAGCATCTGAACTTT
This sequence comes from Verrucomicrobiota bacterium, assembly GCA_043741175.1. GTDB lineage: Bacteria > Verrucomicrobiota > Verrucomicrobiia > Limisphaerales > JADLHS01 > JADLHS01. Next base: position 2,601 of record JAYUAV010000513.1, on the reverse strand, counting down.
TGCGTCACGAAAAATCTCCACGCCGCGACGGAGATTTCCCGTCACAGCAAGCGCATCGTCATCGAGGAAATAAATCAACTCACCGCGCGCTGCACGCAACGCCGTGTTGCGTTGCACTGAAGGTTGTTTGCCGCGTGCGAGAATGATTTCCAGCTTGTCCGCCGGATAATCCAGTGCGCGCGCCGCCGTCACAGCCGTCACCTCCGCCTCGTCAGGACGCGCGGGGATGATGACTGTTACGCTCGGCAATTGTTCGCTCACACACAGAAACTAACAGTCTTGAGTCCAAGGTCTGAAGTCTAAAGTTTCCCTCACCGTGTTTGGATGCATATCGGCGAATGGACACAACCCACGCCGTCACCTACGTTGCGTGCAGCATGAAAGCCATCCGCCTTGTCCATCAAGGTCGCCCGCTTGAACTTCACGACGTGCCCATGCCGCAACCCGGTGCTCACGACGTTCTCATCCGCGTCAAGGCGGCGGGCATCTGCCATTCGGACGCACACTATCGCGCCGGCAAATCACGTGTCCATCCCCTGCCCCTCACGCTCGGCCATGAAGTCGCTGGCGTCATCGAACAGATCGGACGCGACGTGAAACAGTTTCAATCCGGCGACCGCGTGTGCCTTCACTATCTTGCGACATGCGGCTGTTGCGATTGGTGTTCCGATGGCGACGAACAATTCTGTGCCTCATCCCAGATGATGGGGAAATATCGCGATGGCGGTTATGCGGAATTCATCGTCATGCCTGAGCGCAGCGTGTTCAAACTGCCGGATGAAATCCCGTTTGAACACGGCGCGATCATGATGTGTTCGTCCGCCACATCGCTCCATGCTTTGAACAAAGCGCGGTTGCAGGCGGGCGAAACGGTGGCGGTGTTCGGCGTCGGTGGTCTCGGCATGTCTGCGATCCAACTGGCACGCGCGCTTGGTGCAAGTGCGGTTTATGCCGTGGACATCAACCGCCGCAAACTTGAACTCGCCACGCGCTTCGGAGCAATTCCCGTGAATGCCGCGATTGATGATCCCATCGCAGTGATTCAACAACTCACAGGTGGGCGTGGTGTGGATGTGGCGTTGGAACTCATCGGCCTTCCACTCACGATGCAACAAGCCGTTCGCTCGCTGGCGATTCACGGTCGCGCCGCGCTCGTCGGCATCATGGAACATTCGTTCGACGTTGCGCCCTATCACGAGATCATCAACAAGGAAGCCGAGATCATCGGCGTATCAGATCATCTAGCCTCGGAGATTCCGACGTTGCTGGAGTTCGCGCGAAGAGGACAACTTGATCTTTCCCACGCCGTGACGCGCACGATTCCACTGGATGCCACAGCAGTGAATGAAACGTTGGATCGTCTGGAGAAGTTCGGCGACGACCTGCGCGTGATCATTAAACCGTAAGAGACTGCGATTGCGATTCAATACCAGAGTGATTCATCGCCAACCAATTTTGTAAGCAACCCAGCATCAGCACCTGGAAAATCATGGGCGATCAGTTCTTCGCGATTCACCCACTTGACCGCCGCACAATCAATCGCTTGAGGTTCGCCCGTCGGCAGGAGGCAGAGAAAGAATTTCAGCAACACCGTGCGTTCGGGATAAGCGTGCGTGACGGAATCGAACAACTTGCCAACAACGACATCTACACCGAGTTCTTCGCAAAGTTCACGGGCGAGACATTGCTCAAACGTTTCTCCAGCCTCGCGTTTGCCGCCGGGAAATTCCCATAACCCGCCGAGGTGCGCGTCCGCATGGCGTTGTGTGATGAGTAATTTACCGGAACGAAAGACAAGTCCGGCACTGACTTCGATGACATTATCTTTGCTAGATTTACTCATTAAGTGCGGGCTTGGATTCTCCCAGTAGGCGGCGTGCTCTAGCGGCCAGAATTGAGCCAACTGCAATTAAAGCGCAGATGCTCGGCTCAGGAACGACTTCATACTCGACGATATAACCGCTGACACTGCCTGACCCAAAGGCAGGGCCAGTGATGTCGTTCCAAGTTCCACCAGACCACATGATGAGTAAATCTTGATGTTCTCCATTTGGGTTTCCGCCCGTGTCGCTTGGTTGGCCGGGATCCCAATTTGAGTACGAAAACGACTCGCCAGTTACCCAGCCCCATCCGCCAGATGGTTCAATAGAACCCGGCAACTGAAACCCGCCCAACCAAACCCACTCGAAACGAGTTCCGCTGCTGCTGGCGAAAAAGGCTGCGGGATAAACACTGCCATACATAAAATCGTTCTCACTGGCGGATGTGATCGTGACCAAGTGTCCTGACAAACCGAGATAACTCCTGCTGGCTGCATCATCTCGCGCAAACTCCCAAGGCGTACCAAATCTCAACGCCTCGTAATAGTGACCGTTCTCTGGGTTGAAAATGGGTGCCGCGAACGAATTTGTAGATTGATAGCCGACAGTGACACAGAAGCAGGCTAGTAGCAGTCGTAGGATTTGTTTCATATTTTTAGAGTCGATAGTTTTTCCGAAGGAATTTGTTATTGAGGATCACTACTGTCCCGTTAAGGTTTTCATGACAACGATATCAGCCCTATAAAATCTGGGTCTTCTCGCTGTCCGGTCTTTTTTCGAT
>JAYUAV010000512.1:0-4741 GCA_043741175.1 Verrucomicrobiota bacterium | reverse complement strand
TTACGCCTACGCCGTGCAATCGGAACGCCGCCTTCAGGCGGCAGCAAACAATCATGCTGATTCACGCCCCCTGCCGCCTGAAGGCGGCGTTCCGGCGGGCGACAATTTGTTCGTGAATCTCTACGCCCAAGGCGAAGCCACCGTGACTGTCGGAGGCAACAAGGTGAAGCTCGAACAAACCACTGACTACCCGTGGGATGGAAAAATCAAACTTCGCGTCACACCCGAAAAACCCGTCCAATTCACGCTCAACCTCCGCATCCCCGGCTGGGTGGAAGGCAAGCCATTGCCCAGCGATCTCTACACCTACGACGACGCCACGCCCGCCAAGTGGACGTTGCGTGTGAACGGGAAGAAAGTTTCCGTATCGCCGCAACACGGTTTCGCCGCCATCACGCGGGAATGGAAATCTGGCGATGAAGTCACACTGGATTTCCCGATGCCTGTCCGCCGCGTCGCGGGTAACGCAAAGATTGCCGCCACCAAGAATCAAGTCGCGCTCGAACGCGGCCCGATCGTGTATGCGTTTGAAGGCGTGGACAACGACGGCAGCGCGTTCGATGCCGTGTTGCCGATTGATGCGAAAATCAAACCTGAGCATCGCGCTGATTTCCTCGGCGGCGTCACCGTGCTGAACATCACCAGAGCTACTCGCGCCGCGCGTGATGCTTCCGGCAAACTCATCACCAAGCCCGCCAACCTAACCGCGATTCCCTACGCCGTCTGGGCCAATCGCGGCCTCAGTCCGATGGCCGTCTGGCTCGCTCGCGATGCGGCGACTGCGCGTCCGATCCAGCCGCCCACGCTCGCTTCACAAGCCAAGGTCACCACTTCCTTTGCCCGCAGCGGCATGAGCCTCGCGTTCATCAACGACCAGCTTGTCCCGCAGAATTTCACCGACGGCTTCGCGCCCAACTTCGATTTCTGGCCGCACAAGGGCACGAGCGAATGGATACGTTACGAATTCGCTCAGCCCACCAAAGTCAGCGCGGTGCGCGTCTCATGGTTCGACGATACCGGCACGGGTGAATGTCGATTGCCCATCTCGTGGCGCATCACTTATCGCGACGCGGAAAACAAATGGAAGCCCGTAAACAATCCATCTGAATACACCATCAAGAAACGTGACCCCGTCCGCGTCACCTTCGATCCCGTCACCACGAAGTCGTTGCGGCTGGAAGTTCAATTGCCGAAAGGCTTCAGCACCGGCCTTTACGAGTGGGAAGTGGAATGAGTCGAACAAAGCTCCAAATTCCAAGCACCAAGCACCAGAGAACATCCAAACTTCAAACACTTCAAACACCAATCGCGCGCACTTTGAAGTTTGGAGATTGAAGTTTCTCTGGAGCTTGGATGTTGGTGCTTGGAGCTTCAACTCCTCACGGCAACTTGCCGAAATAAAAACTCACGCGCCCCGAGTATTCGCCCTGTCCCACGTTCGGCTGGCTTTGTGGGCCGCTGGCTGCCGCTGGTTTGAACTTCGTGCCGATGGGCGGAATCGCGTGCAGGAAACCCAGCCCGCACTGCGGCAGATTCACCTTCGTCTTTGCGACGAGATTGGCGGGCGGCTGCTCCGGCGTGAGCACTTGCACGAATGGAATGTTTTCCGGCACGACCGTGATCAAGCCCTCCGTGGTCTCCAATTGCAACCAGCGCACGTTGGAGAAACAGCCTTTGAACTCGGGGTATTTCCAGCCGCTGTAGCCAGTGATTGTGTTGTTGTAATCATTCTCCCAGACGCCAAACGTCACGCCACGCAAGCGGTTCTTCCAGACGCGGAACGGACCATCGCCGAGCCAGCGTTTTTTCTTCACCAGATTTTCCGGGTAGTCAAACACAACGCCGAACACCTCCTGCGTGCCGGTGGCGGTGTATTTGAAATCACATTGTAACCAACCGTTTTGATGTATCCACCAGACGATGGATTTGAGGTCGCCGGAGTAATTGAACGTCAGCACATGCTCATTCTTGTTTGTTTCGTAACTGAACTTCAAAAGCTCCGAAGCGACTCCGAGCAGGTGTGGCCCTGTCATCTGCGCGTTCGCCAGACGATTGCTTCCTAACTTGAGTTGGCCGGTCGTCAGGTCAATCCCGAACACATGATTGGTGACGCGAAAGGTGTGATTGCTGACATTAAAATAGCGGACGCCGTTTGTTTCAAAGCTGGAGATGTTTCCCCAGACGGAGACGCGACTCTTCATGTCTTTCGCTTTAGGCCATGTGAATTCAGTCACCGTGCGACCGGATTTGTCGCTGACTTGCAACGCCTCGACGGTCGCCACGTCCCAGTTCAGCCTGGCTTTGTCCACATCACCCAACAGATTCCCGACTGAGACAGGTTGCGACCGGGCCGGGATAACTGGTATCAGCCCGGCAATCAGTCGTCTCGGATTCACATAGTCACGGAACACGGAAGGCGGATAACTCTTCAATTGCCATTCAAACCTCATATCGCTCGTGTCGGTGAAGCTGTAGTGATTTTGCACCGTGAACGTCCCGTTCGTTTCCCGGCGCACTTGGATCGGCGACCAGATTTCTTTGATCGCATAAAAGCTCGCCTCACGCTCCCGATACGGCCCGACGATGCCATCCGGTGCTTGGTTGCCTGCCGTGTCCAACTGCCCGGTGTGCGGATTCTTGATGCCTTCATCCGCGAACACCCAGATGAAGCCGCCCGCGCAATTGGAGTAACTCATCATCATGCGCCAGTAATCCTCCAGCCCCGCGCCCGCGCCGCCGTCGTAAAGGCCGTGCATGAATTCCGTGGGCATGTAAATCCAGCCGCTCGGGAGATTAGTATTGAGTGCCTCCACCTGTTCCTTGGGATGGTAATACATCGGCTCGCCGCGCGCCGCGATCTCGGCGTTGGTGTAGGCAAGGTAGTGCGCCGTGTTGAGCCCGCCGTGCAATCCCCATGGATGCAACACGCGCCGCTTCTGCGGATCGAACTCGTGAAATACGCGATCCAGTTTCGGGTTCGAGCCGCCTTCGTTGCCGTTGTCCCAAAAGAGAATGCTCGGATGATTCACATCGCGCGTGACCATCTCCTCCACGAGCTTTGTGCCGACTTCGGTGTCGTAGGAGTTGTGCCAGCCGGCCAGTTCGTTCAGCACGTAAAGCCCCAACTCATCGCACAGATCGAGGAACTCCGCATCCGGCGGGTAATGCGACATGCGCACCGCGTTGCCGTTCATCTCCTTGATCGTCTCGATGTCGAGCTTGTGAACCGCCGTGCTCAGACAACGCCCCGAGTCCGGCCAGGCCGAGTGCCGGTTCACGCCTTTGAGAATGATCTTCTGCCCGTTGAGATAAAGTCCGTCGCTATCGCGCACCTCGAAGGTGCGAAAGCCAAATCGTTGCGTGAACGTGTGCAGGACTTCCTTGCCGCGTTTCAATCGTACCTCCACGCGATAGAGATTTGGCGTCTCGGCGGTCCAGAGTTTGGGTGACGGGATTTGCGCCCGGATAGTAGCGGCGGGCATCTTGCCGCCCGGATTTGGTGTCGTAGTATCAGCGACGTTGGAAGGTTTCGCGCGCTCGGCATTGTCCAAGCCTTTTCCGCCGGGCTGGAAGCCCGACTCTACGGCAGGCAAGATGCCCGCCGCTACAGCCGCGCCCACCTTCTTCCCGCCCAACGTCACGATCTGCGCCTCCACTGTATCCGCATCCGTTACGCCGTTGAGAACCACATCCATCTCGAACGCCCCATCCGCCCGCGCATCAATCGCCACGCGCTCTATGAATTGCTGCGGCACGACCTCCAGATACACCGGCCGATAAATCCCGCCGAACACCCAATAGTCAGCCAATCGTTCCGCCTTGTTCACGGATTCATTCGCTGAGTGCTTCGCCACCGTGACTTCGAGTTTGTTCTCCGCGCCCAACTTCAACTTGTCCGTCACCTCATACTTGAACCGATAAAATCCGCCCTGATGCATCGGCCCGACGGATTCCCCATTCAGCTTTGCGCTCGTGTCCGTCATCGCCCCTTCGAATACGAGGAACACGCGCTGGTTCTTCCACTTCTTCGGCGCGGTGAAATTCTTTTCGTAAATCCCGCACTCGGTAATCGAGTTGGAATAATCCTTCTTGTAGGTCAAATGCCCGAAGCCTTTCACGTCCCAATTCGACGGCACGGGAATGTTAGTCCAAAAACCAGAGAGCGCGCCGGTCGTACACATGAACCGCCACGGCACCGCGTCATCTTTCCCATGACCGGAAAGGTAAACACGCTTTGTTTCCTGTGCGCCAGAAGTGCAGATGCAAAGCAGCATCAGCGCGAACAGGATTATCAGCTTTCGGATCGTTGCGTGAGTCATCGGAGCAATTTTATGGAGATGAATTGCACAACGCGAACTTGTTTTCGCATTGAGCAGGCCGCTGAACAAACCTACGATGCGCCCATCCGTGGAACGAATTTCTGCAACCTATCTCATTGAAACGCCGCTCGCAGTCGAGAAAGCCGCCGCCACACTCGCTGGCGAACAATCCTCTGGCACGTTCGTCGCCGTGCCTGGCGAGACTGAGGAACTCAAACAGCGCTTCGCCGCGCGCGTGGAGAAGATCACGCCGCTCGAAACCGTCACCACGCCAAGTTTACCCGGAGCAAAGTCGGCCTCCGGAAAATATCAGCGCGCTGAAGTCGTCGTGTCGTGGTCACTGGAAAACATGGGCTACAACCTGCCCACACTCGTCTCCACCATTCAGGGAAACCTCTACGAGATCCAACAGTTCACCGGAC
>JAYUAV010000511.1:0-5499 GCA_043741175.1 Verrucomicrobiota bacterium | reverse complement strand
TGGCAGGACGGATTCCTTAATCGTCATGATGCGGACAAATGTTCCGTTCCTGACAAACCGGGTTTATGTCCCAGACCAAGGTGCAAACGGTTTGAAGCCGCTCACGCCAGTTGTCTATGACAAGTCCAAGAACTTCTTGATGCCGCGTTGGGGCGTTACCATCAGCAACCGCGTTCACGCCATGATTGTGGACGAGTCCACCAAGGAGATCATTGATTACGTTCTGCTCGGTAACATGGTTTATCAGACGAATTGGACGGACGCGCTATGCAAGCCCAAGACAGTCGGCGGCGGTGGTCAGACTGCGGCAGACGGCAACATTTATTTCCAACTACTCTGGGCAACGAATGATTCCGCAACAGTCCCAGGAAGACTTGCCTGCACGAACGGCGTTGCAAGTCAGATTTACATCTCACTCGGACAGGCGGGGGATGGGATAGAGGTGTTGCCGAACGGTTGGAAGCGGTATGCCGATAACCAAACCACCGACACCGTTATAGAAGCCATAAACAAATTCAAAACGTTTTACAGCACGACTTTCTTCACAAATGAAACCCGTGAAGTTCCGTTTTCTCCCAGCGTTCAATTAAGAGTTCCCATGCGTTGGGAGGCCAACGACCCGCTGGTGCATTACATGTCCGACGACTTGTTTTACCGAGCGAAATCCGGCGATGCGTTGCCGATTTCACCATCCGATCCGAACCCGCAACAAATACTCAAAGGCATCGGCGCGAAAAACGACCGTTACCGTCCTTGGCCATCATTCACAGAGAAAGGTGACGACGAGGGCGACACTGAAGCGATAGATGAATTTAATCCGTCCATCAAAGACCCGCTCGTCCGCCGTTCGGATGATTGGAGTTTCCCCACCAATACATTGCCGACAGTCGGCTGGCTGGGGCGGATTCATCGCGGGACACCGTGGCAAACGGTTTATCTCAAGGCGGCCAATCTGGGTCTGGGCGGTGCGGCGAATTCCATGACGAATTGGTTGATCCATAATGACCAAAGTCCGCAGGTTCGTTGGGCCAATCATGCTGGCAGCACCGTCGAAGCCAGCTTCTACAATCGTCCCGTGGTGGATCATGTGTTGTTCGACGTTTTCACAACGGCTCTCAACGAGAACTCCACGCGCGGCCAGTTGCCGATCAATCAGACCGGCCTCGCATCGTGGTCTGCCGTGTTCAGCGGAATGGTGGCACTCACCAATATCGGTATCGGTGCGCCGCTGTTCAGTCCATTGATCATCCAACCCGCCGGGAGCTTTGACCTCGCCAATCCAGCGGCACCCGTTCCGCCGCTCGTGAGAATTGTGTCGGACATCAATGCCACGCGCGGCAATACAAATTTGTTTCCCCACGGCTCGTTCACTCGCATAGCGGACATCTTGAATGTGCCCAGCCTGAGTTTTGGCGACGCTGTGTTTGTTGCTGACAACGTGACGGACCCGTTCCCGCGTCAGGGAACTTACTACTGGACCAACGAGTCGCCATTCTTGAACTTCGGCGTCAAATCAATCAGAGGAAGAAGTGACTCAGTGCCTGTTCCAAAATCACCGGAGATTCAAAACACACTGAACGACGCCGCCTACGAATGGTTGCCGCAGCAGGCCATGTCGTTGCTGCAACTCGGCAAGCCGCGCTTTGTCATCTACGCCTACGGACAATCATTGCAGCCCGCGCCCAACTCCATCGTCACGGCGAGCGGGCCGTTCTTCGGGCTTTGCACCAATTACACCATCACAGCGGAACAAGTCACGCGCACCGTGGTCGAAATCAAAGGCACAGCCAAAGCACCGCGCGTGGAAGTGAAGAGTTACAACATCCTCGGCCCGGATTGATATGAACTTGGATCGCTTAAATCCTGTGGGCGGTGTCCGTTTTTGGAGTGCGGCGACACGTCGTCGCTTTCCGACCGGGAGACATGTCTCCCGGTTTCAAAGCGCGGACATGTCCGCGCACTCCAAGTCCGGATCACTTCCAGTGTCGCAAGTTGCGGCGGGCTGTGGTTCAATGAAATGATTTTATGAGTCGTCGTGCTTTAACTTTTGTCGTTCTCAGCCTCCTGATCGTGGCAGGGCTGTTTCTTTATCTTCGCCAGGGCAATCGCCCGGCGGTCGCCACGAATCAATCGTCGCCCGCCACCACCACCAACGCGGTCGCTCTCCCCGAACCCGAAATCGTCAAGACGACCGTGTCAGAATCCACCGCGCCGACATTTCTCACCACCGAATCATCCACAACTTCCGCTGCTCCCAAGAAAGATTGGTTGGACTATCGTCTCACGAACACAAAGAAAACCTCCGGCCAACTCCTGCGCGATGACAACGCGATCCTTCTCGAAAACGCATTGATCGAAACCGGCAAGCCGCTGGGTTTCGCCATCCCCGAAAAACTCCGCGCCGTGGGTGATCCCGGCACTTACATCGTACAATCGCGAGGCCCCGTGGACGCCGCGTTTCGCGCTGCGTTGGCTGATGAGGGTGCGACGATTGTTTCCTACATCCCGAACAACGCGTTCCTCGTTCGCGCAACTGCCGCTGCTGCAAAACGTCTTTCTTCAAATCCAGAGACGCAATCCGTGCTGGCGTATGAGCCGGTGTACAAGTTGAAATCCGAACTGCTCCAACTCGCATTCGAGGAGAAGCCGCTCCCGCGCGACACCAAGTTGAACCTGCTGGTGTTCGCGGATGCCTACGCCGCAGTCAAAGCGAAGTTGGCTGCGATGGGCTGGAACACACTCGCCGAGGATTCCTCGCCGTTCGGCAGAGTCATCACGGTAAGTCCCGGCGTGGACTGGACAGCAATTGCGTTGCTGCCGGGAGTGCAACTGCTCGAAACCGCCCAGGCGCGCGTCAGTGCCAACGATCTCAGCCGGGTGCGTCTCGGCGTGGCGACGGATTCCGTGAAGGGGACAAATTATTTTGGACTCACCGGCACTAACATTCTCGTGGGCATAAACGATTCGGGAGTGGATTGGTTGCATCCCGATCTCACGAATCGCGTCTTCGCAAATCTTGTCGGCAACTTGGTGGACAGCAATGGTCACGGCACGCATGTGGCCGGAACCATCGCGGGCAGCGGGATCGTTTCCGCCACGGTCACGAACGCGCGCGGCTCGATCAACGTCGCCACCAACGGACATTTCCGAGGCATGGCTCCAGCGTCGAAGTTATTCGTCCAAGCCATTGGCAGCGGGTTGGGCACATTGCCGGATTCAACCTTGCAGGAAAACACGGCACTGACCAACGCGCTGATTTCCAACAACAGTTGGACCTACGTGGGCAGCAGCAGTTACAGCCTCGCGGCGGCCAGCTATGATGCGGCAGTGCGCGATTCGTTGCCGGGCCGGACGGGATCGCAGCCGGTGCTGTATGTGTTCGCGGCGGGCAACAGCGGAGCGGGAAGTGATTCTGGCTTGAGCGGCAATCCGGGAAGCGTGATGTCACCCGCCACATCCAAGAATGTTCTCACCGTCGGCACGATTGAACTCGCGCGCGACATCACGAACATCGTCTCCAAGATCAGCGGCACCGGTACCAACCAAACCACCAACACCTCCACGCCGTGGAAAAACATGACGAGTTCCGGCAACCAAGTCGCAGGCTTTTCCGCTCGCGGCAACGTCGGCATTGGCACGGAGGGCGAGTTCGGTCGCTTCAAGCCGGACGTGGTTGCGCCGGGAACATTTGTCATCTCCACGCGTTCCACGACTTGGGATGAAGTCGCCTACTACAACCCCACGAATCATCACTACACCACGTTCCGCAATCGCATCGTGCTTTCCGGCAGCACCAGCAATCAGCCGCCGATTTTTCTGCCGGACAACGCCGTGGGTTTCAGCATCACACTTTTTGCCAACGATGATTCACCCAATCCGTTCCCTAACCTCCCGATCTTCGTGCGACGCGACGCGTATCCGACTCCGGTAGGCACGGCAGAAGTCGTGCGGACGAACATTCTCAGTGTGCCGCCGGACATCGCTGCCGGGCCGGGCGCGAACGTGGGACAGAATTGGTTTTACTCTGTCGGCAACACCAACCTCACCGAAGACGTCAGCTTCAATATTTTTCTCGATGTCATCACGACGAACGATCTCGGCAATTACTACACCGTGTTGAGCAACCTGAACAATTCGCTCACAGGGACGAACCAGTCGCCGCCGCATTACTATCGCTACGAATCCGGCACGAGCATGTCTGCCGCCGGAGTGTCCGGCACGCTGGCGTTGATGCAGCAGTTCTTTGAGCAGGGCATGGCGGTGACGAACAGCCCCGCGATGATGAAGGCGTTGCTCATCAATGGCGCGCGCACCGTCGGCAACCTCTACGATTTCCAGGTGCAGAGTTCGATCAACTATCAGGGCTGGGGTTTGCCCAAGTTGAACAACAGTCTGCCGCTCGGCATCACGAACGCCTTCAAGCTGGGGGCTGCGGATAGCAGCTCCGTGAAGCTGTTCGATCAATCTCCCACCAATGCGCTCGCCACCGGATACAAAAAAACGCGTCTCATCTCGCTGAATGACGCAGGGCGCGCCTTACCGCTGCGCGTCACTCTGGCGTGGACGGATCCGCCGGGCAATCCCGTCGCAGGCGTGAAACTTGTCAACGACCTTGATCTCGTCATCACCAATCGCGACACGCTCGAAGTTTATTACGGCAACGACATTTCCGGCGGCACGTTTAATTTTCCATGGGACACGAACACCGCGCCCAATCTGGATTCCGTCAACAACGTCGAGAACGCCTACATCGCTCCCTTGCTCGGCTCGAACTACTCCGTCACCGTCATCGGACGTCGCGTGAACGTGAACGCCGTCACCGCGCACACCAACGAGATCGTGCAGGATTATGCGCTGGTCATCTCCTCCGGCAACGGCGAAGTCACCAACGCGATCACGATGGTGGGTGCTGATCTGGCGATGGTTTTCACCAATCAGCCATTCGTGACGTACGTGACGAATGGTTTATCCACGCCGACGTTTTCGAGCGGCTTCTTGGAGAACCAACGTGTCGGCGCAAACACGCCGATGCTCGTCAGCACCAATGGCGGCACGAACCAGTGGCACTTCTTCGTGATGACTAACACGACCACGTTCAGCAACGCCACATTCCTGGTCACGCTGCAAACCGACATCAGCACGCCACGCATCGGGGTGTTTGCTGAGGACACGGATAATTCCACGCGGGTGAATGCGGACATTGACATGTACGTCTCGTTGAATTCCGCGATCACAAACCTTGATCCCGGAGTCATCGCAGCCTCGTTCAAATCGCAGTCACGAAATGATCTGAGCGGAGACGAGTTCGTCATCTTTACCAACTCGGTTCAAAATGCCGTCTATTACATCGGCGTGAAGTCCGAGGATCAGATGGCCGCGCAGTTTGATTTCTTTGGCATCTTCAGTCTGCTGCCGCTGGGAGCGGAAGACCCGAATGGCTTTGTGCAGGCGTATCCGCTCAATGGGTTCGAGATTCCTGACGGCAGTTCGAGCAGGCCG
>JAYUAV010000510.1:0-8747 GCA_043741175.1 Verrucomicrobiota bacterium | reverse complement strand
GGGTGTGTCCTGAGCCGCAGCGGGTGGAATGATAACAGACGCCAGAATTGTACCACGCCACGGTTAACATTTGTACGCGCTGCGGCGGGAGACAGCCGCGCTCCCCCGTCACCAACTGACCTCCACTTCGGGTCACACCCGTTTGCTGGAACGACTCGTCACCTCGTCGCCTACAAAGATTAACGGCGGGAGGCGTTGATCGCTTTTTTGATGGCGGCCACGACGCGGCGTTGAATGGACATGGGACGACCTGCGATGCGAGCACCCGCTGCTGCGATGTGGCCGCCGCCGCCAAAGAGTCCGCAGATTTCGCTCACATTCACGTCTTTGTTTTTCGAGCGAAGGCTGATGCGAGTGAGTTCGGGTTCAACTTCTTCAAAGACGCACGCGACGATGACGGGTTCGATGGCGCGGATGTGATCTATCAAACCTTCGGTGTCATTCGTCTCCGCACCGGTGCGGGAGAGATCGGCTTTCTTGAGCCAGAAGTAGGCGATGCGGTCGTTGTGCGTGAGCTTGAACTTGCTGTAAACATGTTTGAGCAGACGCGCGCGGGAAAGTGGGAAGGATTGATAGACCTCATCGCAAATCTTCGCGAGGTTTGCGCCGCGTGTGACGAGTTCCGCGCCGACGTGAAATGTGCCGGGGCGTGTGCTGGGATATTGGAACGAGCCTGTGTCCGTGCTCACAGCGGTAAAAAGACAATCTGCAATCTGCTTCGTAATGGGCCAGCGCGCGGTCTTGAGCAAACGATGGATGAGTTCGCCAGTGGAGGGTTCGCGCGGGGAAATCCAGTTCACGTCGCCGTAACGAGTGTTGCTCTCATGATGGTCAATGTTGATGAGGAGCTTTCGCTTGGTGATGAAGTCGCCGACTTTGCCGAGTCGCTCGAAGCTGGCGCAGTCCGTAGCGATGACGAGATCAAACTCCTCGCCGGACTTGGGTTTCTCCACGTCGCGTTCAGGATCGAGGAAGCGATATTTTTGCGGAAGCGAATCTTGATTCCAACACACGACCTTCTTGCCTTCGGCACGAAGCGCGAGTGTGAGGCCGAGCTGTGAGCCGATGCAATCGCCGTCGGGACGGATGTGGCCGACGACACAGATGGTCTTCGCATCGCGAATGGCGTCGAGGATGCGATCAAGGATTTGCGCGCGGGCTTTCATTAACTGTTACGATGGTAGGGCGGGCAGTCCCCTGCCAGCCGCGCGTCGAAAGCTTGGGGACGGCGCGCACGGAGTGACGCGCCCTACCAGTGTCTCATGGATGAAGTCATTGGCTTTCATTCCTACTTATCTTCCAATGGTGGTGGCGGCGATGCTTTCTCCAACTCATCGAGGATCGCCATGACACGGTTGCCGCGTCCGAGAGAATCATCCACTGCAAATCTGAGGACGGGCGTGTATTTCAAAACGACTGACTTGGCCACGAGTTCCTGAATACGCGCACGGTGATCGGTGAGTTTGGAGATGCCACGCTTCTGTTGATCGGCGTTACCAAGGATGCTGACATAAACGACAGCGGTTTTGAGATCGCCGGGGCAATCCACGTCGTTGACGGTGATGAGTCCGACGTCGCTCACATTAAACTCGCGGCGGATAGCCTCGCCGATAGCGCGCTTGAGCAATTCACAGACTCGTTGTTGACGCAGGGTAGGCATGGATGTGGAACAGTTAAATCAGTGACTGGTTAAATCAGTGGCAATATTTGAGTGCGTCGGTGACTTGGAACTCATTTAACTCATTTAACCAGTTACCAAGTCACTCGCCCTTCACAGCTTCGCCGCAATCTTCTCGATGGTGTAACACTCCACGACGTCGCCGACCTCGATGTCGCTGAAGCCTTCGATGCGGATACCGCATTCCATACCAGCGCGCACTTCGTTGACTTCGTCTTGGAAACGGCGCAGCGATTGGGTGACGCCTTCGTAGATGACATCCTTGCGGCGACGCACGCGGACTTTGCCGCGAACGATGCGTCCGAGCGTGACCATCGAACCGCCGACGGGCATCCCTTTCGAGAGCTCAAACACCTGGCGCACTTCCGCCGAGCCGACGATGACTTCCTTGCTCAACGGATCAAGCAGTCCGGTCATGCCTGCCTTCACGTCATCAATCAATTCATAGATGATCGAGTAAAGTTTGATCTGCACGTTGGCGTGCTTGGCTTTTTGAGCAGCCGTGCTGTCCACGCGCGTGTGGAATCCAAGGATGATTCCCTGCGAAGCGGACGCAAGTGCCACGTCGTTTTCGGTGACCGCGCCGACGTCGCTGTGAATGACTTCGAGATTAACCTTGTCGGTTTCAATCTTGGCGAGCGCGTCCACGATGGCTTCAACCGAGCCTTGCGTGTCCGCTTTGACAACAACCTTGAGCGTCTTGCCCTGCTGCGAATGGAGCGTGGCGAAAAGGTTTTCGAGCGTCACCTTGGATTTGGATTCGAGCGATTCCGCGCGATCCGCCATGCGCCGTTCGTCGGCGAGATCTCGAGCGGCGCGTTCGTCTTCAGCCACGGTGAATTCCGCACCAGCATCCGGCACGCCGTTCAAGCCGAGAACTTTCACGGCCACAGACGGCGTGGCTTCCTTGAGGCGTTTGCCTTCTTCGTTGATGAGAGCGCGCGCCTTGCCGTAGAACTCACCGCAGATGATCACGTCGCCGAGACGCAGCGTGCCCTTACGTACCAGCACGGTCGCCATCGGTCCGCCGGGTTCGATGCCAGACTCGATGACGTTGCCCTTGGCGTTGCGGTCGGGATTTGCCTTCAACTCCAGCAAGTCTGCTTGGAGCAGAATCATTTCGAGCAATTTATCTACACCAACTTTGGTGAGCGCGGAACAATCCACGAAGATCGTGTCGCCACCCCAATCGTCGGGCGCGAGTCCCTTTTCCTGCAACTGCTGACGCGCCTTCATGGGATTCGCGTTCGGATGATCGCACTTGTTGACGGCGACGAGGATCGGGACTTTCGCAGCCTTGGCGTGGTTCAACGCTTCGATGGTTTGCGGCATGACGCCGTCATTCGCCGCGACGACGAGGACGACGAGATCAGTGACGTTCGCACCGCGCGCGCGCATGGAACTGAACGCGGCGTGACCGGGCGTGTCGAGGAACGTGATCTGTTGAATGTCTTTCTTTCGCTCAGGGTGCGGGAAGGAAATGGTGTAAGCACCGATGTGCTGAGTGATACCACCCGCTTCGCCATCGGCGACGTTGGCTTTGCGGATGACGTCGAGCAGAGAAGTTTTGCCGTGGTCAACGTGTCCCATGATGGTGACGACAGGCGGACGCGGCTTGAGGGTTTCTGGCTTGTCCTCAATATCCACTTCGATTTTTTTGACGACAGCATGAACCTGACCTTCGCCCTTGGCGCGTTTCTCAACCTCGAACTTGACGCCGTACTTCGCGCAAATCTGGACGGCAAACTTCTCATCAATCGCCTGATTCACATTGGCGAACACGCCAGCTTCCATCAGGTCCGCGATGATCTTGAACGGCTTTTGCTTGAGCGCGTCAGCCAGTTCGCGAACGACGATGGGCGGTTTGATGACGATGACTTGCGCGTCGGCAGGCAATGAGAATCTCGGTGCGGCTGGCTTTGCAGGTTCGGACGGACGACTCGGCGCACCGGGCCCGCGATATGCCTGAGCCCCGGGCCGCTGGCCACCGGGGCCGCCTTGACCTGGGCCGCGACGGAACTGCTGCGTGTCACCGCGTCGCAAGAAACTCGTCTGCTGACCGGGCGCGCCGGGACGACCTGTCTGAGGCGCGGCGGGTTTTGCTCCGCGCGCTTCGGGAGCTTTTGGCTGCGGACGGGGCGCGAGTTGGATGAAACCGACCTTCTCGCCGACCTGCGGCTTGGGTGGAATGATGGGTTTCGGCGGAGCGACGGGTGCGGGCGGTTCAGCGGGCGCGGTGGCGGAAATTTCCGCGACGAGTTCAGAAGAGACGGATTCAACCGCAGGCTCGGAGATCGGTTCGGCGACAACGGCCACCTCGGGTTCTGGTTCAGGCGCAATGATGACCGGGGGCGGTTCGGGTGCTTTGATGATCTCGATCTTTTGCTCAACGTGCGCAACTTTGGGTGCTGGCGCAGGAGCGGAAGGCTTGAGCTTGGCGGCGAGCGCTGGATGCGACTTGAGGATTTCCTCTTCGAGATACTCGGCGGTGATCTTGTCGAGCGAGCTGGACGGGACTTTAGCGGCGGCAATGCCCAGAGCTTTGGCTGCGGTCAGGACTTCTTTGTTTTCCAGACCCAGCTTCTTCGAGATTTCGTAAATGCGTACGGGCATAATCGTTCAACACCGACATCCACACCGACCGCCTGATTGGACGTTTTGTCCTCATAGGCTTGAGAACCAACAGATGTTTCCTGCGAAACTCATGATAAAAACAAGCGTTCACCAGCGATAGGCTGATGGACACAAGCTGTTGGAAATTGATCGCTCACGCGCTTCAAATTGGTTTTCAGCGGAAACAAAAAAGCCGGAGGAGTGACTCGTCCGACTTCTCGACTGGTTGAACCAGCATGGTTTCCGTTGAGTTGTATCATAGGGAAACCGGGATTTAAGGGTCAAGGTGCAAATCAGATCAACCTTGAGGCTCTTTCAAAACTTTGTAGGCGACGAGGTGACGAGTCGTTACCAGGCTGCACTCTTTACATCGTGCCGTACAGTTTTGAAAGAACCTCCCTTGAAAGAGTTGCCAGCACTTTGCGGATCACATCGAACGATTGCCTCCCCGTTTATTTCCCGCAATACTGCGGGCCGCATGACCACGCCAACCGGAACAACAGACCCCGCCGCGCCGTGGTGGCGCGGACTCACTCGCTATCATTGGTTCGTCTTTGCGATGGCAACGCTCGCATGGTTGTTCGACTGTCTGGATCAACAACTCTTTCTGCTCGGACGCAACGGTGCGATGAAAGCGTTGCTGCCAGTCGGAGCAGATCTGAAACTCTACGGCGGTTACGCCACTGCGATTTTTGTCGCTGGCTGGGCGACGGGTGGATTGATCTTTGGCGCAGTGGGAGATCGGATCGGACGAGCGCGCACGCTTACCATCACTGTGCTGCTTTATTCTGTTTGCACCGGACTGTCAGCGTTCTCCAAGGGTTGGATTGATTTTGCCGTTTATCGTTTCATCACAGGCCTCGGAGTCGGCGGAGTGTTTGGACTGGCTGTGGCACTAGTGGCGGATGCGCTGCCGGAACGCTCACGCACTGGCGGACTCGGCACACTGCAAGCCTTGTCTGCCGTGGGAAACATCACCGCTGCGAGCATTGCCATTTTTCTTGGATCATTGGAGGGGAAATCAATCCCTTCTGGCAGCGCGTGGAAATACATGTTCATCATCGGCGCATTGCCTGCGTTCCTCTGCGTGTTCCTGCAAGTGCGACTCAAAGAACCGGAGAAATGGGTGCAGGCCCGTGCCGCCGGAAAAATCAGCGGTGCTAAGTTTGGCTCTTACGCCTCACTCTTTGGCGAAGCGCGATGGCGCACCCCTGCCCTTGTCGGCATGTTGCTTTGTGTGGCTGGCGTCGTCGGTCTGTGGGGCATCGGCTTCTTCAGCCCGGAACTCGTAGGCGATGTCATCGAACGCTCGCTGAAACTGGAAGGCGTCTCGCCCGACAAGTTTGCCGCTGAAAAAACAAAATGGATCGGCATCAACATGATGGTGCAAAACATCGGCGCGTTCATCGGCATGTTGACCTTCACCAAGGCAGCGCAACGCTGGGGGCGCAAGCCGGCATTCATCGTGGGTTATCTCTGCGCGTTCGTGGCCACCATCGGCTACTTCCAACTCTTCAACAGCCGGAGTGACATCTGGATGAGCGCGGTCATGGGCGCGTGTCAGCTTGGATTGTTCGCGGGATTTGCGATCTACCTGCCTGAACTGTTTCCGATCCGGCTGCGCAGCACAGGCACCAGTTTTTGTTACAACGTCGGACGCTTCATCGCTGCGAGCGGACCGTTCACTCTGGGTCATCTGCAAGCCTCACTTGCGGCGGGCGCAACTTCGTCAGAAGCGAAGCTGGCAGCCTTCCGCACCGCCGCTTGTTATATGAGCGGAGTTTTTCTTCTCGGTGTCGCAGCCGTGTTTTTCCTGCCAGAAACCAAAGGTCGTCCGCTACCGGAGGATTGATTCAGCATCGCCCTCCAGCAGGATCGGTGGGCAGCTTCTGGACACGGAACATCAATTTTTTCGGCACATTAAGACACTAACCATGACATGCGCCCTGATGTTGATTTCAATCTGCACATTGCTAACCCATTGAAATCACGTTCCAGTCCGCTGTAAGTCACGCAAATTGTTCCGTTGGCAACTATCCTGCGTTGCGAGTCGGCATGTCGTACAAAGGAGTCGGAGTTGTATCGGGAAGTCGGGTCACGGGCTTCCTTTCATTCCTTGCAGCAACCATTTTCACCGCCATGAATACGTTCGCCGGGAGCGTTTCGTTGGCGTGGGATCCATCACCCGATGCAAGCGTGGTGGGTTACAAAGTTTATTATGGCGGTGCTACAGGCACTTACACCAACTCCGCAGCCGTTGGCAATGTCACCAACGCCACGTTTACCGGACTGGTCAATGGAACAACGTATTACTTCGCGGCGTCAGCGATTGATGGCTCAGGATTCGAGAGTGATTTCTCGAATGAAACTGTTTCCACCGTTCCTTTCGCCGCAAATCAACCGCCCACGCTCGCCACAATCAGCAACGTGACGCTCACCGAAGACGCCGCTTCTCAAACAGTGTCCTTCTCTGGAATTTCTTCGGGCGCAACAAATGAATCTCAAACCCTCACCGTCACCGCCAGTTCGAGCAACACGGGTTTGATCCCCAATCCGACTGTGACTTATACCAGCCCGAATGCCGCTGGTTTGCTCGCGTTCACTCCGGTCGCCAACGCCAATGGTTCAGCCATCGTCACCGTCACGGTCAACGACGGCGGCCCGAGCAACAACATTGTCACGCGCACATTCACCGTCACGGTCAACGCGGTGAATGACGCGCCCACGATTGCTTCTGTCTCGAACGTCACACTCAGCGAAGATGCGTCCGCTCAAACCGTGAGCCTTTCTGGAATCAACTCCGGTGCGGCCAACGAATCTCAAACGCTCACCATCATCGCGAGTTCAAGCAATACTGGTTTGATCCCCAATCCGACCGTCACTTACACCAGCCCGAATGCCGCTGGCTCACTCGCGTTCACTCCGGTCGCCAACGCCAATGGTTCAGCCACGATTACCGTGACAGTCAACGACGGGAGCGCGAGCAACAACGTCGTCACGAGCACATTCACCATCACGGTCAACACAGTAAATGACGCGCCGACTCTGAACACGCTGGCAAACATCACGGTGAACGAAGGTTCTTCGCAATCCGTCAGCCTCGCTGGCATCAGCACTGGTGCTACCAATGAATCTCAAACGCTCACCATCACCGCGTCATCGAGCAATCCATCGTTGATTCCGAATCCGACGGTTTCTTACACAAGCCCCGGCACGACGGGATCGCTGAATGTTTCTGCTCTCGCCGGAGTTTCTGGTTCAGCAACGATCACTGTGACCGTGAACGACGGCGGCACGGCCAACAACACGATCACGCGCACGTTCACTGCAACGGTAAATCGTCTCCCTGTGATTTCAGCCATCGCAAGCGTCACGAACCTCGTCAACACGAGCGTCGCACCGATCTCGTTCACGATCAGCGACACGGAGACCGCAGCAGGAAGCCTCACGTTGACGGCAAGTTCATCGAACACA
Organism: Verrucomicrobiota bacterium; assembly: GCA_043741175.1. GTDB lineage: Bacteria > Verrucomicrobiota > Verrucomicrobiia > Limisphaerales > JADLHS01 > JADLHS01. The sequence goes on along the minus strand of JAYUAV010000510.1, from coordinate 982 downwards.
TCATTGGTGCAAAACAGTGGAATCGTTCTTGGTGGTTCGGGAGGAAATCGCACCGTGACGCTTTCGCCCATCGCCAACGCCACGGGCACAGCCGATATTTCGATCATAGTGAACGATGGAAGCAGCACTTCCACTCGCACCTTCACGCTGATCGTTGTGCCGAAGCCGACTGCCCCGAGCAATCTGCATGTCGCTCAGGCTTTGCCCTGATGAATTGAAAATAGCAGCCGACGTGAGTCGGCTCACTCTTTGGTCTGCTCCCCAATGAAAACCTTGACCTGTGCGAGCGTGGTGGCGAGGTCTCGCTCAATCATAAAAGTTTTCTCAAAAGACTTGCCCCGCCAGGTTCCCAGCACCCTCACCTCCGCTGCGGCACGGTCGTAAATCACTTTCACTGCATTCGCTTTGCTCTGCGTCTCCCATTGCCGCAAACCTTCGGCGTTCGTGAAAGAATTCAGCGAGGCGGTTGACCATGTTTCTCTGAGTAACGCAGCCTCATTCGTATCTGAGCCGCGAGTGCCACCTGCCGTGTCCAACATCGCCAGTTGCATCGTCGGCGCGTTCGGCGTGCGAAACATCGGCAATGCCACGAGCAGCACCACCGCCGCCGTTGCCGCCAATCCCAGCACCCAACGCCAGCCCAACGCCAGAGAGCGATCCGGTTCTTTCTCGCCCGCCGGACGACCGAGCGTCTGCCGCACCTTCGTTTGCAGTCGCCCGCGCGCGTAAGCGGGAAGTTCACCCGCAGTTGACTGCGTTGCATCCACGAGTGGGAGCGCGTCTTTTGCCGTCTGCACGTCAACCTGCAAACGCTCAAACTCCGCTTTCAACTCCGGCTCGCGCGCCAGCAGTGCCTCCAGTTCCGCGCGCTCTGCGTCGGTGTTTTGGTGGGCGATGACCTTCATGGCCAGATCAAAAAAGCGTTCGTCATTCATTGAGTTCATCGCAAATGCTGGTTCGTTTGTTTCAACTATTTTTCTCC
>JAYUAV010000509.1:0-2939 GCA_043741175.1 Verrucomicrobiota bacterium | reverse complement strand
GTGCTGATCTTTTTCGTTTTACCAACGGTCGGTTTTTTCAGGCCACCGCAACTTTTCTTACACAACGGATGTTGCGGCAACTCTAGGAGAATATCTTCCCGCAAAATGGGCGTCAAGTCCACGGAATCGCCATCTACCTTCACCGCGTCCTCGCCGGAAAGCGGCAAAAGACACGCCCAATCGGGCAAATTCACCTTGAATTCAAACGGTTTGAGGCAGCGCACGCACTCGCAATCCAGCACCAACAGCAAGCTGCCACGCACCAAAAGGCTGCCTTCAAGGTCTTGCGCCGTCAGATTGTATTGAAGTGGTTTGGTGAACTTCATCAACTCGTCATGCGTCTCGATGTCGAGTTCGGCCACGGGCAATTCACCCTTGAGCGTGATGTCGTCCCGATCCAGTTGGCGGAGATTTATGATGAGTGCCATGACACATAGTAGGTGACTCGCAGTGTTGGCAAGCAAGTGAAATTTGCCTATGCCCTGAATTGAGGGTGTGATTACAAACGGGTGAGGCTAATTGACGGAGAGCGAGCGGTCCGCCGCCCGCAACGCGTGGCGGAACAAAGGCGTGTTAAATGATTCCCTGCGTGTTGCGGTGGCGAAGCACTGCAGACGAGGTGCCGCCCGCGCTCCCGAACAATTGGCTCAGTGTCTCACCCGACTTAAAAATAAAACTCTGCGCTAGCCCTAGACGTATGGGCTTTGCCGCTTGTCATCAAATAGCGCGTGCCGCATCTTTTTGCTCCCGCAATCACTGCGGGTTTGTTTGCAATGACTCCTGCGCTGAAAAAGTTTGTCCAAACGTGGCTCATCAACACCTTTGCCGTGTTGGTGACGGTGACGGTGCTGCCGCATTTCCATTGCGAGCCAAAGGGTGCGGTATTCCTCGTGTCGTTATTGCTGGGGATACTTAACACATTCCTCCGTCCGTTCCTGATGCTGGTGGCTTTGCCACTGGTGATTTTCTCGCTGGGACTTTTTCTTGTCGTCATCAACGGCTGCCTGATCTATGTGGTGGATGGAATCATGGGCAAAACCTTCGAGGTGGACGGATTCGGCTGGGCGATGCTGGGTTCAATTCTCATCGGCGTGATCTCCATGATATTGAACGTCGTCACTGGCAACACGAACGCGCAAATCAAGGTGAGCCGCACACCACGCCAGCCCAACGAACGGCGTCCCGGCGATGACGATAGCGGCCCGGTGATAGATGTCTGAGCAAGATTCAACGAACGATTTGGTCACAGCCGGGACTTCACCCAGTCGCGAGCTTCGTCTGCCGTCTTGAGTTCGTCTTGCAATTGTTTGTCGCGAATCTCGTTCAACAACGCGCCCATCTCTTTGCCCGGCTTCAGTCCTAGCGCGATCAACTCTGATCCAGTCAACAACGGTGGGCGAATCTCCGGTTGGCTCGCCAGTTCCGCAGATTGCGCGACGAGAAAATTATACGCATCCATCCTGCCATTTGAGCCAAGGCAATCGAGCCGATGCAATTGCATCTCCAGCGGAAACGTCTCACGCAGCATCATGCGACGCAGCGTGGACTTTCGCATCTTGAGCGCGTCTTTGAATTGCATGTGGTGAAGCACGACATCGGAAATCTCCTCGATCTGCTTTCGCGGGAAACGGAGTCGCTCCAGAATTTCCACCGCCATTGTCGCTCCGATCTTTTCATGCTCGTAGAAATGGATGTTGCCCGTGATTTCATCGCGAGATGCCGTCAGCGGCTTGGCCACATCGTGCATCAACACCGCCCACGGCAGCGATGGATGCGCGTCTGTCGGCATTTGTTGTAACATCAGACACAGGTGATTGAACACCGATCCTTCGGGATGAAAATCTGGAGATTGCTCGCACGTCACCGTCGCGGCGATTTCGGGGAGAACGTGTTCAAGCAGGCCACTGGCGAGTAGAAGTTCGAGGCCACGCGCGGCATTCGAGGTAGGGCGCGTCACGCCGTCACATGGCTTGCCATGAGCGGCAGGCAGAGGACGGACCGCTCTACCATCAGAAGGCGGTTGGAACAGCTTGATTAATTCATCGCGCACACGCTCGGCACTGATGAGTTTGATCTTCGCGGCGTGAGTCTGGATCGCCGCGAATGTCGCAAATTCGATCTCGAATCCAAGTTGCGTGGCGAAGCGAACGGCGCGCAGCAGGCGCAGATGATCCTCGGCGAATCGCTCCTCCGGCGTGCCGATAGTGCGGATGATTTTGGCGCGCAAGTCTGCTTCGCCGCCCACCCAGTCGTGTAATTTTTCTGTAATCGGATCGAAGAAAATTCCGTTCACCGTGAAATCGCGTCGCACAGCGTCTGCCTGGGCGTTGGCGAAGACCACGGTTTCAGGACGCCGCCCGTCTTGATAATCCGCCTCGGCACGGAACGTAGCGATTTGAAATTGTTGTTCCTCCACGACGACAATCACGACACCGAATTTCCGTCCAACAGGAACGGTGTGCGGGAACAGTTTCTCGATGTCATCGGGTCGCGCAGAAGTGGCGATGTCGTAATCACCCGGTTCGCGTCCCAGCAAAAAATCGCGCACGCAACCACCGACCCAGAACGCTGAATAGCCCGCCGCCTGAAGGCGACGCACGATCTCTGTCGCGAGTTTGCGAGGTGGTGATTGCAGGTTGGCGACCATTTGCGATTTACCATTTACGTTGTTTGGCGAGCGAGTCGAGTCTGGATTTGGCGAAAGTTGACTTAGCCCTAATGCCTTTCGGGAATTCATTCTGTGACATTGCGAAGGATTACCGACGTTGCATCACCGTTCCCCTCGACCCCAACGGGGTTACATCATATAGCCCAGCGGTTGCGAGGAACGAGCTATCCTGTCAACGGTGTTGAACAAGGTGGATATGATTTCGTGGTGACAGTGATGATTGCGAGAGTTGGGGAGGTGTTCCGCGCGTAGAGTTTGGCGGGGTTGTTGG
>JAYUAV010000508.1:0-6259 GCA_043741175.1 Verrucomicrobiota bacterium | reverse complement strand
AGAAACGCCGCGTCTAGTCGTTTCACGTAACACGCATCACGCATCAAGATTTATGGCTCGTTATAAAGGTCCTCGCGTTCGCATCAGCCGCCGGTTCGGCATCCCGATCTTCGGTCCATCGAAGTATCTCGAACGTCGTAATTATCCGCCCGGCGTCCACGGCCCGAAGTCTCGTCGCAAATTGACGGACTACGGCATGGGCTTGGTCGAGAAGCAAAAGCTCCGCTATTACTACGGCCTCATGGAAAAACAATTCCGTGGCGTCTATGAAAAAGCGTTGAAGCGTCGCGGTGTCACAGGCGAACAGATGCTCCAGATTTTGGAGACGCGCCTCGACAACGTCGTGTTCCACCTCGGCTTCGGCACCACCCGTGCCGGTGCGCGCCAGATGGTCAATCACGGCCACATCACCGTCAATGGCCGCAAGGCCACTATCCCGTCCTACGCCCTCAAGGTGAATGACGTGATCGTGGTGAAGAACAATACCGTCTCGCGCCAGATGGCGACGAAGGCGTTGGAATTATCCACGAGCCGCTCCGTTCCGGACTGGTTGTCGTTGGGCAAGGACGAGTTCAAGGGAACTGTCATGCGCGTCCCGACTCGCGAAGAGATCAATCCGATCGCGAACGAACAAGCAGTCGTCGAATTTTATTCCCGCTAGTAACCAACCCGTTCCGCGTTGCGGGACAAATTAAGAAAACAATTACATGGACGGCTTCGGCTGCCGGGAATAGCAGTCATTGTCGTCAGATTAAAATTGTTGAAAGGAAAAAATGCCAGTACGTCTCGGAAGATTTGAAATGCCCAAGCGGTTGACCAAAGAAGAGTCAACAGCCACAGAAACGTTTGCCAAGTTTGTCGCTGAACCGTTTGAAACTGGTTATGGCCACACCATCGGCAACTCCATTCGCCGCGTGCTTCTCAGCTCGCTCGAAGGTGCAGCCATCACCTCCATCAAGATTGACGGCGCGATGCACGAATTCACCGCCATCGAAGGCGTCGTGGAAGATGTCACCGACATCGTTCTCAATCTCAAGAAGGTCAAGTTCAAGGCGCACACACGCGATGAACAGGTGTTGATGCTCTCCGTCAACAAGGAAGGCGCGGTCACTGCTGCCGACATCCAGACCAACCAGAACATCGAACTCGTCAATCCCGACCAGCATATCTGCACGCTGGACAAGAAGCGCAAGTTTGAGATGGAGCTGACCGTCAAAATCGGTCGCGGTTTCCTCACTGGCGAAGAGAACAAGAAATCCGGTCAAGCCATCGGCGTGATCGCGATTGATTCCATCTTCTCGCCCGTCACCCGCGTTCGTTACGCTGTGGAAGCGTCACGCGTTGGTAACCGCACGGACTATGATCGTCTCGTCGTCGAAATGTGGACGGACGGACGCATCACGCCTGATGACGCGCTCACCCAGGCTTCCGCGATTCTCGCGCATCACCTCGACGTGTTTGTCGGTTACGACAAAAACGCGGTGGAGTTTGAAGAAACGGTGGACAAGCAGGACGACGAGAAGATGAAGCTCAAGAAACTTCTCAACATGAGCGTCAACGAGATCGAGTTGAGCGTTCGCGCAGCGAACTGCTTGAACAACGCCAACATCACCAGCGTTGGCCAGCTCGCGCAGAAGAGCGAATCCGAGATGCTCAAGTACCGCAACTTCGGCAAGAAGTCGCTGAATGAGATCAAGGACAAGTTGACCCAACTGGGCCTCGCGCTCGGAATGACTTTTGAACCCGGTCTGATTGACGGTCCGAAAGAAGAAACACAATCGCTGTAATTAGCGCGGAATTTTATGCGACATCTTAAACGAACAGCCAAGTTGGGACGCACGTTCGAGCATCGGAATGCGATGCTTGCCAACATGGTTTGCAGCCTCATCAAGCACAAGCGCATCACCACCACGCTCGCCAAGGCCAAAGCCGCGCGCTCTGTGGCGGAGAAGATCGTCAGCCTCGGCAAGAAAGGCACGCTGCACGCGCGCCGTCTCGCCACTGCCAAACTTCGCACCCACGGCCCGACGGTTCAGATGACCAAGGCCGAGAAAACAAAATGGCGCACGCAGGAAGACGTGATCCGCATTTTGTTCGAGGACATCGCGCCCGCGTTCAAGGGACGTGCCGGTGGTTACACCCGCATCATCCAGCTTGAGCAACGCCCTGGCGACGCCGCCAACAAAGCCATCCTCGAATGGGTGGACGAAGTTGTGACTGCTGCTCCTGCTCCTGAATCCAAGGCGGAAGACAAAGCCGCAGCCAAGAAATAATTCCGGCTCAAAACATTTCAACCCGCTCGCAAGAGCGGGTTTTTTTGTTGGGCGCATTGATAGTTTCTTTGTTTCTCCAAACCTTTGACAGCGTCGCGTGAGTCTTTATGATTTTCGATGTGCGCACGGTCAAAGTTCCTCTCGGCAATCGCAGCTACGACATCAAGATCAGCCCCGGCTTGCTTGGCAAGTTGGGCGCGGAATGTTCGCGCCTCAAACTCGGCAACCGCTGCGCCATCATCACCGACACCAACGTCGGTCGTGAATACGCCAAGCCTGCCTACAACTCTCTTCTGCGCGCGGGCTTTGAACCATCGCTCGTCATCGTGCCTGCCGGTGAAGCCGCCAAAAGTCTAAAGAACGTTCAAAGCTGCTACGACCGGCTCGCGTCGCATCGGTTGGAGCGCAAATCATTCATCGTCGCGCTCGGCGGCGGTGTGGTGGGCGATCTCGCAGGTTTCGTAGCGGCGAGTTATTTGCGCGGCATTCCGTTCGTGCAAGCGCCGACTACGTTGCTCGCGCATGTGGATAGTTCTGTCGGCGGCAAAGTGGGCGTGAACTTGAAGGCGGGCAAAAATCTCGTCGGTGCGTTCTATCAACCCAAGCTCGTGCTGTGTGATCTTGATGCGCTTGCTACGTTGCCCACGCGAGAATATCGCGCCGGTCTCGCGGAGGTCATCAAGTATGGAATCATCTACGACGCTGCGTTGTTCGCGCGTTTGGAGCGGGACATGCCGAAGCTGCTTCGTCGCGAATCCAAACCGCTCGGCGAAATCATCGCGCGCTGCTGCGAAATCAAAGCGGAAGTTGTCGGTCAGGACGAAATGGAAAGCGGTCTGCGTGCGATCTTGAATTTCGGCCACACCATCGGTCACGGGTTGGAAGCCATTTCCAGTTACGGCAAATATTTGCATGGAGAGGCGATCTCCATCGGGCAGATTGCGGCGGCGAAATTATCTGCGGAGTTGACCGGCCTGCCAACGAATGACGCGACGCGAATCAGCAATCTGTTCAAGTGCGCCGGACTTCCGACATCTGTGACGCTCAACACAGCGCAACGCACCAAGTTGTTTGCTGCGATGAAGCTCGATAAGAAAGTAAGCGAGGGCGAAATTAAATTTGTTCTCGCGAAACGCATCGGCAAAGTCGTCTGGGGTCAGAGCGTGCCGGAATCATTGATCCGCGCCACACTCGACGGACGTTAACTCACACAACAAATGAATTCACCCTCAACAGTTCAACTTAAGCGCGATTGCGCTGTCGTCCGCATTCCCGCTGGCACGACCGACACGCTCACGAGCGGAACGGAAGTTCACATCGCGCAGACGCTCGGCGGCACTTACACGGTGCAAGCACCGGGAGGATTGTTCCGCATCGCCGCACAGGATGCCGATGCGTTGGGGCTGGAAGTTGTGGCGCAACCTGCCGCTGTTGTCACTGGTCCGGTGAATGAACAACTGATCTGGGACACTCTTCGCACCTGTTTCGATCCTGAGATACCGGTCAACATTGTGGACTTGGGATTGGTTTATGACATGCAGATGTCGCCCGCGAAATCCGGCGGTTCGCGCGTGGATGTGAAGATGACGTTGACCGCGCCGGGTTGCGGCATGGGCCCGGCCATCGCAGGTGACGCGCAGGTGAAACTGCTCAATCTCGAAGGCGTGGAAGACGCGACGGTCGAAGTCGTCTGGGATCCGCCGTGGCATCACTCAATGATCACGCCAGCGGGGAAAAAAATTCTTGGATTGGAATAGTTCTCGTAGCAGCCGATTCAGAAGAGATTAAGCCTCTAGGTAACTCCAATAGGAAACTTCTTCGCCAGTCGTTCCATCTGACCGCCGGGAGTTGTGGGGCGAACTCATTTCGTTGAAATCAACGAATTGATCGGGAATACGCGACAATCAAATCACTAGTTCGCGCTAGGATTCAAATCCTTGAGTATCTGCTCAATGGTGACGAGCAGTCCCGGCACACGCGTCTCCACCGCCTGCCACAGCAAATCATAATCAATCGTGTCGTAACCGTGGCTCACCCGGTCGCGCATCCCGGCGATGCCACGCCAGTCCACCGCCGGATACCGCGCCGTCAGTTCCGATGGCAGTCGTTTCACCGCTTCACCCAGAACTTCCATGGTGCGCTCGAAGGCCGCCCGCTTCTGCCCACTGGCGTTGAATTAAGCCGAAACTCAGAAACTCATAAAAGTGCGATGAACTCAGTTTCTTTTGAGTTTATGAGTTTGGCTTTAATTCAAATACGCTCTTCCGTCTCTCCATCCTTAATTCAATGGCAGTGCCGCTTCTGCCAGTCGGTCAGTATCCCCGCGAACGTGTTTTGCGCACAAAGCTCCTGCGCGTGCCGCGCATGGTCGGCCACCTGCCGCAGCGTCACCTTGGGGTCATGCCTACTCATAGACGGTCAACGCCTCCTGCAAAACTTCATCGCGAAAATATTTGCTCAAGCTGTTGGGCGTATGCAAATCCACCTTGCGCCCGATGATCGGGGCGAGGTCTTCGTGCCACCCGAAAAACTCCCAGCCCGGTCGGGCGGTGGGGAGCAACTCCGCCAGCACGTCCACGTCGCTGCGTGCCGGGTCGAAGTCATCGCGCAACACCGAACCGAACAGGCTCAACTTGCGGATGCCCCGCGCACGGCAGAACTCTGCGATCTTCTCGCGGTCAATCTGGATGGGCAATTCGGCGATGTTCATGACCATTGGATAACCGCGAACAAAAGAAAACTCAAGCCGGTTAAGTTTCCGGGAATTTAACCGCGAACCACGCCAACCACGCGAACGGGATTCAACTCAACCTGCCAAGTTGCCGAGACGCTGGAAACAATTCTCCCTCTTGCCACGGCACTTCAAACCACAAACTGTGTAACCGCAGATGACGCTGACCTGCCGCGACGGGCGCGAACACGGCGGGTGGACGCGGATTCAAAAGGGATTACCCTTCTAGCCAATCTCAAACCAAAAACCTCTTCGCCAGCCTTTCCATCTGGCCGCCGGGTGTGATGTGGGCGAACCAGACTTCATTGGCGAGGGCGGCGACGAGTTCGTTGCGACGGACGGCAAGCTCGGTGGTGACGCGGCGCTCGCTCTCGGGGAAACTGGAGAGGATCAGCAGTCGCCCGTCGGCCAGGGGCGTGTTCCAATCTGGCGGGATACGCTGAGGCAAGGCGCGGGCGGGGCAAATGATTATCGGCTGCGAACCGCGCAGGAGGATTTGCAGACATTCCTTTTCTACGGGCGAATGGAAACCGCTGATGATGCAGCGTCCGGCGTCGCGCCACTTGGCGGCTTGGTCGTAGGCGCGAAGGATGACGTCACCGGGACAACGGGCGGAACAGAAGAGCGCGGTCTTAGGCAACGGCAGCAAATCCAGATTGCCGAGGGCGGAGAGTTGCGGCGGCGCGGTTGTCCCTAACCTTACTGTCAACAAACGCGGCCAGTGTGCATCGTCTGGCTTGATGCGAATTGGCGGCGATCCTTTCATGCGGCGAGAGCCTCCGGCCAGATGCCAACCATTTCGGTGCAATCAACGAAATGGTCGAGGTCCAAGGGCATCAATTGCGATTCTTCACGCATGCAACTTGGTTCAGACATTTTTCTCCAAGTTCGGCATCGCCCGCAACATGAACTCATCAAACAACGGCACGGTGAACGCCATGTCGCCGTGGGCTGGGCTGTAAATCATCCCTTTCTGAATCAGGTTTGCCCGCGCCGGGCCAAGGCTGTTGATTTTTACGCCGAGCGCAGCGGCAATGTCGCCGCTGTGGCGAGCCTTTGGATCAAGCCCAGCCATTGCCCGCAGAAATTTTTTCTCACCCGGCGTGAGCCGGTCGAAACGAACGCGGAAAAAGTTTTCATCCAGCCGTTGAATCACCGTCGCGGTGGCCGCCTGCACCACCGGCAAGGTAATGGGCGAGGCGTCAGCGCGATTCCAAGCCTGATAACCCCATTCCTGAATGAAATAGGGATAGCC
>JAYUAV010000507.1:0-1750 GCA_043741175.1 Verrucomicrobiota bacterium | reverse complement strand
CCGTCTCTCGAATTGTCACGAACGGCGCGCACGGAGTGACGCGCCCTACCAACGCGGTTTGATTCGTGTCCATTCGTGTTTAGTTTTCTTCCTGCCCTATCGCGGCTGTGAGAAGTTGTTTTTCATCCCACTGCGCCCGCTCGCGCGTCTCACTCAACTTCCCGCGCGACATCACGGCGATGCGATCACATGTGCCGAGCAATTCGGGAATGTAACTGCTAACCATCAACACGGCCTTGCCACGCGCGGCGAGTTCGTCAATCAGTTGGTAAATCTGCGCCTTCGAGCCGACATCAATCCCGCGCGTCGGTTCGTCGAGCAGCAACACATCCACATCCGCGTGCAGCAATCGCGCGATGGCGACCTTCTGCTGGTTGCCGCCACTGAGTCCGCTGATGCGTTGCGCCGGGCCTTGGCACTTGATCGGAATTTTCGCGATCCACGGCTTGCACGCCTCACGCTGACGTGACGGCATCACGAGTCCCAGCGGTCCAAGCCCGCTCAAGCGCGACATGGTCAAGTTGTCCGCGATACTCAAGCCGAGCGCGAGTCCTTCGGTCTTGCGATCTTCGCTGACAAGGCCGACGCGCTGCGACCAGCGTTCCTGCGGTGACGCCACGCCAGAAAACTGGCCAACGCGAATCTCGCCACGTATGACTTTATTCAAACCAAACACCGCACGCAGCAACTCCGTTCGCCCCGTGCCAACCAACCCGGAGATGCCCAGCACTTCGCCTCGCCGCAACTGGAGCGACGCGGAGCGCGGCTTGGTCACGCCGCCGAGTTCCTTGATGTCGAGAATCACTTCGCCCGGCGTGCGTTGTGAACGCGGATAAAGTTTCTCCACGTTTCGCCCGACCATCAGCGCGATGATTTTTTCGTTCGTTGTTCCATTGGTCACGCCACTGCCAACAGTTTCGCCGTCGCGCAGGACGGTGAAGCGATCAGAGATGGCCTGCACCTCTTCGAGAAAATGCGAGATGTAGATGACGGAAATGTTCTTGGCCTTGAGCCGGCGGATGAGGGCAAAAAGCTTTTCAATGTCCTTCGCTGTGAGCGAACTCGTCGGCTCATCCAACACGAGTAAGCGGCAATCCAACGCCACGGCGCGGGCGATTTCGACGAGTTGTTGCTGTGCGATGGCGAGCTTGCGGACTTCAATCTCAGGCGAGACGTGCGACAGGCCGACTTCTGCGAGCGCGACAGCGGCACGCCGTTTCATCTCCGGCCAGTTCATCAAAGGCCCGTGCGTCGGTTCGATGCCGAGCAGGATATTTTCCATCACCGACAGGTGCGGGGCGAGCGCGAGTTCCTGATAGATCATCGCTACACCAGACTTGCGGGCGTGGAGCGGATTGCTGGGAACGTAATCCGCGCCGTCGAGAAACATTTTTCCCTCATCGGGCGGAATCGCACCGGAGAGGATTTTCATCAAAGTGCTTTTGCCTGCGCCGTTCTCGCCGACGAGTGCCATGACTTCGCCGGGTGCGACGGAAAGCTCCACGCCGCGCAAGGCTTTCGTCGCGCCAAAGCTCCGGCGCACACCGCGCATTTCGAGGCGAGGCGATTTTTCGGTGTTTAGCAAAGCTGGCATTGTCGTGCGTTGAATAACAAAGCGCGGCGACTGTGGCAACCGAATGAAGCAAGGAGGTCAGGGCCTACGCATTAAAATCCGAGGAGGGATTGGAGGTAAGCGTGATCCCAAGAGGCGTTGAGTTGTTTGCCTTTGATGCCGGTCTGGCAGCGGGTG
>JAYUAV010000506.1:0-1812 GCA_043741175.1 Verrucomicrobiota bacterium | reverse complement strand
AACTGGCTTTGCGCAGCGGCTCGACGAGGATGGATTCTGCGAGTTCCTTGCTGAGTGCGACGCGCGCGTTGCAGACCTGACAGATCAAACTCGGATGGCGGCTGATGAGTCGGATGCGTTGCTCCTCGCCCAGACCCATTTCGCGAAGGCGATTCACCACGTCGGGTTGTACGGAAAGTTGTTTGATGCAGACCGTCGTGCCCGCCTCGACGGTTGAAAGGGGACAGGTTTCTGCATCGGCGCAGCAAGCGTCGGAAACTTTTTTCGCAGGAGTTGGATTCGCCTTTTTCAACGCGGTCAGGATAACGGAGCAGCGATGTGCCGCAAGGTTGGATTTGATTCCGCGCGCGAGTCCCGGCAACTTATCACCCATGTATCGCGGAAAAAAAGTGGTCGTTGTCATGCCAGCCTACAATGCGGCGAAAACTTTGCGTCAAACTTACGATGAAGTGCGTGATCAGGGAATCGTGGATCACATCATCCTCGTGGATGATCGCAGCCGCGATGAGACGGTGAGCGTGGCGCGCGGACTTGAAGGTGTTCAAGTTCATGTCCACGAGAAGAACACCGGCTACGGTGGGAATCAAAAGACGTGTTACCGCCTCGCGCTGGAAGCGGGCGCAGACATCGTGGTGATGATTCATCCTGATTACCAATACACGCCGTTGCTCTTGCCCGCGTTGGTTTCGATGATCGCCAACAGGCTTCATCCATGCGTGCTGGGCAGTCGCATCCTTGGCGGTTACTCGCTCAAAGGCGGGATGCCGTTGTGGAAATATGTGGCGAACCGTTGGCTGACGTTTGTGGAGAACGTGATGATCGGCGCGAAACTTTCGGAATATCACACCGGCTATCGCGCGTTCTCGCGGGAGATTCTGGAAAAGCTCGACTTCAGCGCGAACTCGGATGACTTCGTGTTCGACAACGAGATGCTGGCTCAAATCGTCTGGCATGGATTCACCATCGGCGAGGTGAGTTGCCCGACGAAGTATTTTGCCGAGGCGTCTTCGATCAATTTCAGCCGCAGCGTGAAGTACGGCTTCGGCTGTCTCTCAACGGGACTGGCGTTTCGATTCGGAAAGATGGGGCTGATGAGATCGCGATTGTTCTTTCCAGAGAAGTAGAAGGGCGGCTGAAAATTTCAGCGGCAGGTAGGGGCCGTCACTTTGCGCCGTTGTTTGTCTGGCCAAGTCCTGCGCGCTCGGAGTGACGCGCTCTACCAATCAGCCATATCACAAAGAAAAAGGGCGCGACGAGCGCGCCCTTTCCCGAAATGAATGTTGCTCCGGATTACTTCGCGCGGTTGAGCGCAATCGTCAGGCGGGATTTCTTGCGGTTCGCCGTGGCACGGGTGATAACGCCGGATTTCACGGCCTTATCAATCGTCGAGAGCGTGTCAGACAAGGACTTGCTCGCCTCGGCTTTTTTACCCGCGATGACGGTATCGCGGAATCCCTTTTCCACGCGACGAAGGCGGGAGGAGATGGAGCGGTTATGCAATTGTTTGCGTGCGCTGCTGCGCATTCTTTTCTCGGCTGACTTTGTATTCGGCATAAATCGTTTCTAAATCAAAATTAGGGGCGAGACGGTAGCGAAACGGCGGTCAATGTCAACGCAGAAGCCGTTGCGAAAATGGGTGTGTGGGTTGCAGTCGGTTTTATCTGGAACTATTCGATCGAATTTAAGGCTGGGGAACGCGGCGGTTCTTGCGAAGGCCACAAACTAAATCCGCCTCCGCGTTTCGTCACCGTACTTCTGCAACGTTCCGATTACTACCGGTAACCACCGCGCAGCACTTCCAAGGCGCACCGC
>JAYUAV010000505.1:0-4166 GCA_043741175.1 Verrucomicrobiota bacterium | reverse complement strand
CTCACGCCGTCAAAGAAGCTCGTGAATGTGCGTGCAGTCTAAATCGAAAGAACATTGATGCGGCCAAGTTGCGTTGGTCGCTGGCCAAAAACGAATCGCCTACCGCCACGCCGCCGGAGAACGAACTCTTCGGCGCGGATGCCTACATCGAACACAATCCGAATTGCCCTGCGGGCGGCGCATACGCGATCAACATTGTCCGGGAGAAATGCACATGCAGCACGGTGAATCATGTGAACAAATCCGGGCAGTGAGTGGCGACCTTGATGGATCAGGGGTACAAAAATAAAAATCATCATTTGAAGAACTTGAAACTATCAGACGCGCTGAAAGAGATGGGAATAGTTAGCGTCTTTCAGTTAACTTATATCCGCCTATGCCGAACACGAGAGCGTCTGCCAAATCCATCAACCACTCCACGGCGTATCTACCATCCGCGCCGCGCTCAATCCAGAAAGGTAGTTCGCTCGGCGACCTGTTGGATCGCGAAGCTATCGAATGTTTGGTGCATAACATTTCCTTGGTGTTTCCGAAGTTTGATGGCGATTCGTTCCGGCGCGCGGCGATGGATGGTTTGAAACCGCTGGCGATTCTTCAACGCGGTCAACATCTGGCTCGCGCGCTTCGTGAACACTTGCCGGAGCGATACGAGGACGCAATCAATGTTTTGATCTGCTCACTCACGCCGCCGATGTCGCAAACGGCTGATCTCGGTCTCGCCGTGTTTTTCTATCTGCCGCATGTGAGCTTCGTGGCGACGTATGGTTTGGATACAGAACACAACGGCGGGCGTGATCCATTCGAGGTCTCAATGAAAGCGCAATACGAACTCACGCGCCGGTTCAGCGCAGAATTTTCTATGCGTCCGTATCTCATTCGCTGGCCGGAGCGCACTCTGGCGCGGCTGATGGAATGGACGCGCGATGCCGATCCGCATGTGCGTCGGCTTTGCTCTGAGGGGGCGCGTCCGCGTTTGCCGTGGGCGATGCGTATTCCTGCGTTCGTCAAAGACCCCGCCCCGGTGTTGCCAATCCTCGAAGCACTCAAGGACGACGCGGATTTATATGTGCGTCGCAGCGTGGCGAATCACATCGGAGACATTGCAAAAGATCATCCGGAACTTGCGTTCGAGATTTGCGAACGCTGGCTGGCTGGCGCGTCGGCGGAGCGGAAGTGGATGATCCGCCACGCCGTGCGGCATCCCGCGAAGAAGAGCGTTAACGCCGCGTTGCGACTGCGGAAGCTCGCGGCGTAAGTTTTGGAGTGCGGAGACTTGTCACCGCTTTCGCGGCCTGAGCGACTTGTCGCTCAGGCAAAGCCGCGTCCAGCGGCTTGACGTACGTATGGGCGCGTCCTCTTGAAGCTGAGAGTCTCTCTCAATGCACCGCACCGCTGGACGCGGTGCTGCTGGGACGACGAGTCGTCCCAGCAGAAAAAGCGGCGACAAGTCGCCGCACTCCATATTTCTCGTTCGACGCCCCAAACTTGAGCGGCACTTCCCGTCACACCCGAATCGCGCACGGAAGATTTGCGTCCGGCAAATCTCCATGTTCAAATGGCCGCGCATGAAGTCCATTGTTTCCACACCAAACTCCGGCGCGAGCTTCAACATCAGCCGCCGTCGCTTTCTTCAATCCGCCTCAGCCTTCGCGGCGATGGCGGCGTTTCCGTCGCTCGGTGCGGACGCGCTCGACATAATCAACGGCAAACCCAAGCGCGTGGGGCTGATTGGTTCTGGCTGGTACGGCAAGAGCGATCTGTGGCGGTTGATTCAGGTCGCGCCAGTGGACGTGGTTTCAATTTGCGATGTGGACAAGCGGATGTTGGCGGGAGCGCAAAAAATCGCGAGCGAGCGGCAGCAGTCCAAGAAGTCGCCGCAGGGCTACTCGGATTACCGTGTCATGTTGAAGGAACAGCAACTCGACATCGTGCTCGTCGGCACGCCGGATCACTGGCACGCGCTGCACGCGATTGCGGCGATGGAAGCGGGCGCGGATGTTTATTGTCAGAAGCCGATCAGCTTGGATGTGATCGAAGGCGAGGCGATGCTTGCCACGGCGCGCAGACTCAAGCGCGTGGTGCAGATCGGCACGCAACGCCGCAGCACGCCGCATTGTATTGATGCGAAGAAGCAAGTGATTGACGCCGGGCTGCTGGGAAAAATCGCGCACGTTGAGATGTGTTGTTACTACCCGATGCGTTCCAACGGCAATCCTCCTGTTCAACCCGTGCCGGACTTTCTCGACTACGACATGTGGACTGGCCCTGCGCCGTTGCGACCTTACGATGGATTGCCGCATCGCGGCTGGTGGCGGACGTTTCGGGAATACAGCAACGGCATCATGGGAGATATGTGCGTTCACATGCTCGACACCGCGCGTTGGCTGCTCGACTTGCGCTGGCCCAAACGCATCACGTCGGCGGGCGGGATTTATGTGCAGAAGGATGGCAAGTCCAACATCGCCGACACGCAGAGCGCAACGTTTGAGTTCGAGGGATTGAACGCCGTGTGGCAACATCGTACCTGGGGCGCGGCGACGGATGGGGATTATCCGTGGGCGTTGTTCATCTATGGCGAGAAGGGCACGCTCAAGTTGAGCACGCGTTGCGCGGACTTCATACCGCACGAAGGCAACGGCAAGGCGATCCACTTCGATTGCGTGTATGAGCGTGAACAATTTCCTGAAGACAAATCCGAGAAAGACATCGAGATGAACGCCGCTCCGGCGACACGCAGGCACATGCTGGATTTTCTCGCTGCCATCGAGAAGCGCAGCCGCCCCGTGGCAGACATTGAGGAAGGCCACATCTCCACGGCAAGTTGCATCCTCGCGAACATCGCGATGGATACCGACCGCTCCGTGATCTACGACCCGAAGCAACGCGTGGTGGTGGGCGATGCTGACGCCACGCAGCGATTGCGCCGGACGTATCGCGCGCCGTGGCAACATCCCGAACCGGCGTGAAATCAACATTGCAACCGCCGGATACGCATCACTTGAGCGCGGCGGAAGGCTGGCTCGAATTGGGCAATCACCATGAAGCATTGAACGAGTTGAATCTTGTTTCGTCAGCAGAGCAGGGGAGCGTGGAGGTGTTGGGGTTGCGTTGGAGCATTTCGGCGCAACTAAAACTGTGGGAGCAATGCGTCGTTCTCGCGGACAGAATCATCGAACTCGCGCCGAAAAATGTGTTCGGTTGGATACACCGCTCGTATGCGCTGCACGAATTGAAGCGGACGAGCGAGGCGCGCGATCTGTTGCAACCTGCGTTGAAGCGATTCCCCAAGAACGAAACCATTCCCTATAACCTTGCGTGCTACGAGTGTCAGTTGGGGAATCTGGACGAGGCGCGAGATTGGTTGCGTCGCACGATGAAGTTGAAGAACCCCGCAGAACTCAAAGCACAAGCACTCGATGACCTGGACTTGAAACCGCTGTGGGCGGAAATCCAGAGCATGTGAGTTGCGCACCGAACGCTGATTTTCTAACCGCTAATCTGCGCTCATTGTCGCTAATCCAAATGGGGTTGAAGCAAGTTTCCATCACGTCCCCATCAGCGTGGATTAGCGAAGATTAGCGGTTGGTTTCAGATCCCTTACACACCGCCCGCCCACTTCGGTTGCTGCTTCAAGTGGTAAAGCATCTCGCCTGCTTTCGGCACGAAGAGAATTCCCTCGGCCTCGCGATTCGCAAAATCTTCTTCGCGGATCGTATTCGGGTCGCGATAACCCATGTTGATTTTCTTGCAGATGTGTTCCGGGATGCCGGTAGCGAGCGTGACTTTGATGCGGCATTGCTCGACGCCGTTCTCCATCTTACCGATGCCGCGCACATGTGTGCTGTGGGCGAGAATGCCCCACGGCTTGTCTTTGAACTTGTCCCACTGCGTCAGGAAATAATCGCGGCAATGATAACCGATCTCCTCGATGACTTTGCCGTGCGTGACAGAAATCTCGGTGACGTGCGGCGCGTAGATGATGAGTTCGCCGCCGTCTGCGACGACGGGTTCGAGCTTATACATGCCTTTGCCTGCGACCCAGAGGTCGTCATACATCGGCGGCATGTTAGAGACCACGGTCGCAAACGGCGCGTCTTTGTAAACGATGTGAACCTGCTTGGACAACTCGCACGCGGCGTCCCACGCGGCCTCGGGCGTGCCGAAGG
>JAYUAV010000504.1:0-3814 GCA_043741175.1 Verrucomicrobiota bacterium | reverse complement strand
ACCCGTCGCGATAATCGGCGTGGTTCTTTTCTACGCCACTTTCCCCAATTTTGTTAACGGTGGATTATCGGTAATTGGGATAATCACTTGTTCTGCGGGTTCATTGATCGTTCTTCGCGATCTTTTGAAACCAACATATTGTCGCCCGCGATGGAACTCACGCCTTGCTAATTCTCCCCGAATGTCTCGAATTTCTTTGCTGATGGTCTCTGTTTTATGGGCTCTGGGCGCGGTCATTTTCATCCTGCAACTGCTTAAAAATAGGAATAGAACCCTTGAATTGGTCGCTCTGGCTTTGGGACTTGTATGTTGGTTATTACAGCTACGTGATCGAAGAAACGAAAAACAAAATTGCTCAACCTATAAAACTCCTTTTCATCTGCTCTCGTAATCTCTGGCGCAGTCCGACGGCAGAGAAAGTTTTCAATGGCGTAGATGGCATCCAAGCCCGCTCCGCCGGAACAGAAACCGGCGCACGCATCAAGGTTACCGCCGGACACATTGGCTGGGCGGACATCGTGTTCGTGATGGAAAAGAAACACCTGCGACGGTTGCAAGAAAAGTTTGCCGACGAATTGGCGGACAAGCGGCTGGTCTGTCTGAACATCCCGGATAATTTTCAGTTCATGCAACCGGAGTTGGTCACGCTTTTGCAATCTGCGGTGCCACCCTACTTGGAAGAATGAACGCCAGCCATTTATTGACTGATTGCCTGCGCCGCTGCCAGGAACTCGGCCTCACACAGACGCAATTCGTCTTTACCGCCAACGTCGCCACCCAGACCGGCACACTATTCGAGCAGCCCTTCGACGCCACACCGCTCCGGGCAAAACAATACCGCATCTCCACTTCCAAGTTCGGCATCGGCCAGATCAAAGGCTCGAACAAAACGCCGCTCGGCCTGCATCGCATCGCGGAAAAGATCGGCGACGGCTGCGAGGCTGGAACAGTTTTCAAACATCGCAAAGCCATCGGCCACCTGCGCGATAGGTTGCCGTTGGAATCCATCACCACGCGAATCCTGTGGCTGGATGGATTGGAGGAAGGGTTCAATCGCGGCGGCAACGTGGACACGCACTCACGCTACATCTACATCCACGGCTTCGGCGATCAAGCTTCCCTCGGCAAACCCGCCTCTCTCGGCTGCATCCA
The DNA here is from genome assembly GCA_043741175.1 of Verrucomicrobiota bacterium. Taxonomy (GTDB): domain Bacteria; phylum Verrucomicrobiota; class Verrucomicrobiia; order Limisphaerales; family JADLHS01; genus JADLHS01. The sequence goes on along the minus strand of JAYUAV010000504.1, from coordinate 2,662 downwards.
TCTAGCGGATGTGGATTTGATTCCGCTCTACGATCTGTTGCCGAGCGGGACGCTGGTGTGGATTGCCTCAAAATAATTCTCCTCGCTATGTCCCGCGCATGGTTTGCGCTCGGCCTGAATCAGTCAGAGTTACATGAATGACTATGCCGAAGGATTAAGGTTCACCTCTGTGAACTGTTCTGGCTCACATTGTTTCCAGACACATATTCTTGCGACTCGATTTCAGGTGCAGTAGCCGCAGGCACTTCATCACCACCTGCGAGTAAAATTGTCAGCGCACCAAACACGTCGCGATTTTGAAAGTCACTCGAAGTTGAGTTTGTTGAAGTCGAAATACCGGCAACCCTACGGCGATGTGGCAACGCATCGCACACGCCACAACCCAACGGGTCCGCATCCCGAAGCTCATCGGCGACCTCACGCGGCAGCCGGAATCTGAAATGGCGACATGTCCTCACTCATCTCATTTATCGGCAACTCTCGTGCCGGATTGAGGACGTTTCCGTGATAAATCTGCAACAAGCGAGCACTGAAACAAGGCGTGTGGCCGTCGTCGGGGCCAAGCAACTCACGCCAGAACGAACTGCCCTCGCAAATCGAAAGCATCCTCTGCATCTGAACATTGTCGCGCCCGGGGACAGGCGCACTCCGCAAAAAAGGCGAGGCCGAAGCCTCGCCTTTGAAATGTTGTTGCCCGGAATTACTTCTTGGCGGGAACTGCCTTGTCTTTCTTTTCCTTCACCAACGTCGCTCCCTTACCGAGACGATTGCGGAGGTAAGTGAGCTTGGCGCGACGGACTGCGCCTTCGCGCTCGACTTCGATCTTGTCCACGCGCGGTGAATGCAGCGGGAAAATACGTTCCACACCCTCGCCGTAGCTGATGCGGCGGACGGTGAAGGTTTCATTGAGTCCACGACCACGCTTGCCGATGACGACACCAGAGAAAATCTGGATACGCTCCTTTTCGCCTTCGACAACTTTGGTATGCACTTTCACAGAATCACCGACGCCGAATTTGGCGTCGTCCTTCCGAAACTGTTCCGATTGAATTTTGTCTAGCAATGCCTGGTTCATAAATTTTTCCTAAATCAAATCCGGTCTCTGCTCTTTCGTCCGCAACTTTGCCTGCTCGATCCGCCACTTGGCGATCTCGGCGTGGTTGCCGGAAACCAACACGTCGGGAACTTTCATCCCGCGAAACTCCGCTGGCCGCGTCCACTGCGGATACTCCAGCAAACCGTGACTGAACGATTCTTCCGTCGAACTCGCGTCGTCGCCCAAAACTCCGGGCAACAACCGCGTCACCGTATCAATCACCACCATCGCGGGCAGTGCGCCATTCGTCAGCACATAATCGCCGATGGACAACTCGTCGTCCGCCAGCCCCTCGCGAATCCGTTCGTCAAATCCTTCATAGTGGCCGGTCACGATCAACAAGTGTTCCTGTTGGGCCAGTTCGCGGGCGATCGCCTGATCGAACTTTCGTCCTGACGGCGACATCAGCACCACGCGCGTCTTCTCGCGCTTCAAACTTTCCACCGCTTCAAAAATTGGCTCCGGCTTCAACAACATTCCCGGACCGCCACCAAACGGGCGATCATCCACGGTCTTGTGCCGGTCGTGCGTCCAGTCCCGCAACTGATGCAACTGTAAATCCAACAACCCTGCCTGTCTCGCGCGCTTGATGATGCTTTCATCCAACGGCCCGGCGAACATCGTCGGGAACAGGGTGAGCACATCAATCTTCACAAATGCAAAATTAAAAATTAAAAATTAAAAATGTCAGCGCGCCTCGCAGCTTCCCTTTTTGCATTTTTAACTTTGCATTTTTAATTACTTCGCGTCTTCCACGATTTCCATCGAACAGCGGATTCCCTTTTTCGCGCTGCCAGCCGTCAGGAGCGAACGGATCGCATTAATCGTCTGTCCTTGGCGGCCAATCACCTTACCCACATCCTGCGGGTCGAGGCGCAACTCATACACCGTCACCCCTGCCCGATCAGTCGGCTTGACTGATACCGCGTCGGGAAATTGCACGAGTCCCTTGACCACATATTCGAGGAACGCCTGCATGACGGAAAAGTCTTAAGCCGCGACTGCCGTCTTGCCGAGCTTCTTGATGAAGCTGGCCACGGTCTCACTCGGTTGCGCGCCTTGGCCGACCCAGTAGTTGACGCGGTCGAGATCAAGCTTCACGTTCTCGCCCTTTTGACGGGGATGATACGTGCCGATCTCTTCGATGAACTTGCCATCGCGGGGGCTGCGGCCATCGGCCACGACAATACGGAAAACGGGCGAGTTCTTCGCACCGATACGCTTCATACGGATTCTGACTGGCATAAATTAACTTTCAATCACGGACGGACTGCGCTTTGCACCAACAAAACATCAAGCCGCTCCCCAAAATGGGAGGCAGAGATTAGATACCCAGTGAATTCCTTGCAAGCACTCATTTGGTTCAAACTGTTACACCAACGGGGTGTCCACGAAACTGATGCAAGGCCAGTTCGTGTTATTCTGCAAACGCACGTCCTCAAATTACTTGGTTGGATTTTTCAACTCGTACAGTTTTGATGCAGTTCTCGCCCACGCTTGTATTCGACGGCTGATAGGCACACCGCTAAGATAAGCAACAAGACCGCTAGCGCTCTGGAAAAGCTT
>JAYUAV010000503.1:0-8573 GCA_043741175.1 Verrucomicrobiota bacterium | reverse complement strand
CGCGGTTCTTGCCGAGCAATGCTCGGCGCTCCGTGCGAGGCGAACCGCCCCACCACCCTCACGGCACAGCCGCTCTCGGTGGCTTTCTGTCCTTTGTCTTCCAGCGATTGTGGACCCAGAACCAATTCGCAGGATCACGGCGCACACCGGCTTCGAGATTGGCATTGATGTCGCGCATGATGTCTTCCACGGCGCGGCGCTTGCCGATTTCTTCCATGCGGATCGGCTCGCCAATTTCCAGAACCCATTTCGCCAAGCCTACGCGATAACAGATTGGGGTGAAGATGACGCACTTGTAACGTTGCGCCAAAACCACCGGCGCACGCGTCGTCCACGCGTAATAACCCATGAAGGGAAGTTCGATGCCGTTGCTGCGATCCGCCTGATCTATCGCCAACGTGAGCAACATGCCGCCACGCGCCATCGCCGCCTTCAGATCATCCGCGCCAGTGCGCCGGTCGAAGAGAAGATTGCCCGACACGGTGCGCATCTTGAAGACGAGGCGATCCAACTTCGGCGGATTGATGCCGCGATACGTGGCGAGACAACGATAGCCCGGAATAAACGCCGACACGCGCGTGAACAACTCAAAGTTTCCAAAATGTCCGCCCGTGAACGCGCGATTCGTCAGGCGGCCGTCCGACTCGGTGGCGGGAATTTTCTCCCCACCTTTGACAGCGAAGATGGTTTTGATCTCGTCGTCACTCATCGCTGCGCTTTTGACTGAGCAGCAATAGACCTCACCAAGCCGCCGGAAGTTTTCTTTGGCGATGGCCTTGATCTCTGCGGCGGATTTCTCATTGGCGAAACAGCGCGTCAGGTTCCCCAACGCCACGCGGCGATGCCGTCTATCCAGCCAGAACGCCACCGCGCCGCCGCAACGCCCAAGCCACGCCACCCAACGAATGGGCAGTGCTTGAATCAACGCGATAGCCGTGCGCGCCACGAGATAGAGGATGTGTTCCATGAAAACGATACCGGGCGCGAGGTTTGTACCTGCGAGAGTTCAGACAGTCAATGCGAGGTGAGAATTCTTATCCTCGAAGAGACTCACCGCGTCCGGGCGGAACGCGCGCGGGAATACAACTACAACGTGGATGTCATCTTTGCCCAGATGGATGAAGACCTCAAACGCTTGCAAGCCGAAGGATGGCAGGTCTTCTCTCCTGTGCCGCGTAAAAAGGAAACCTCTTACGTGCTGCGGGATGAACCGCCGAAACAAAAGTGACTCCATGAAACAAAATCCAACCATCATTGCTGTCGGCGTGTTGGGGTGTGATTAATGTCCGGTGAGGGAATCATTCAAGTAATCCGAATTAGACGAGTCATTGCCGAGTTGGAGGAGTGCCATGAGGCAAATCGGAAATGCAGTTCCCGTTTTACTGGCGGAGACTTTAGGTAAACAACTACTCAATCTTTTAGTGACTGTTAAACGCAGTACCCACAATCACGCCAATGACCGGCAGTTGAGAAACAGACCGGTGATTACGAACGTTGCCAGCAAACTAGTGGAGGCTTAACAAGTCACCGTTTCACCCACGCCACCAGCATCACGTTGGAATCATTGCCGGCGCCGGGCTTGATTTCCCAGTGGGCGAAACCGGCGCGTTGCAACATCGCCTCCAATTCCGACTGTGTCTGGAAATGCAAACCTTCCTTCGTCCGGTTCATTCCCACGCGCGTGGCAAATTTTTCCCATCTGTGAATCTTCCGGTGCGCGGCTGTCTCCGAGCGCGCGCCGTCGCGTAACACCAGTCGCCCGCCCGGACGCAATGCCTGACGCGCTTTGGTGAGAATCGCCTGCTGTTTCTCCGCCGTCCAATAGTGCAGCACGTCGAGCAGCAGCACGGCATCGCACGGCGGATAGTCACACGACAGCAGATCGCCGTGCGTGAACTCGATGCGCGGGCTTTCCGGCGCGCTGCGTTGCGCCACGCGGATTTTGTCCTCGTCATAATCCACGCCCCAGAACGTCCGCGTGTCAGTGAACGTCGCCAGCCAATGCGTCGCCATGCCGTAGCCACAACCCAGATCGAGCACATGCGCGCGGCGCGGCACAACCTCGTCCAACGCGAGGAACACCGGGTCCAGCTTCATCTTCCAACGCACGAACTCCTCCACATATTTGCCCTGATAGCGATAGAGCCGGTTGATCTTGCGGCGCACGATGCGCGGCGTGTTGACCTTGTCCAACTCTTTTTGCAGCCCGTCGCGCACGATGGTTTCGCAATGTTTCATCAGTGCCACGACACCGAGCGAGTAATCAAAATTCTGCGGCGTCACACGAGGCAGTGCTCGCACGGTGCAATGAAACGGTTCAAACCAATACGCATCACGCGGCATCGCGGTGTTGGAATCGCAGATCACGATGGGCAAAATCTCCTGATTCAATTCCACCGCCAACTCGAACGCGCCGCGATGGAAGCGATCCACGAATCCATCTTTTGACCGCGTCCCTTCAGGATAAAAATGCACCGACGCACCGCTTGCCAATGTTTCACGGCAGCGTTGCAATGTCTTCGCGGGATCGTTCGGCTCGACCATGACGTGGCCGCACAGTTTGCAACCGATGCCCAGCATCGGCGCATCGAACACGCGTTTCTTCGCCGTCTGTCGCACGTCGGCGGGGAAACTTACCGCGATCATCACGTCCACGGCGGATTGATGATTGCTGATGACGATGCAGGGCGGCGCGAAGAGTTGCGGCGTGAGATCGAATTCAAGTTTGCCAAACGGCATGGCCTTCACAACGCTACGACCCAGTGATCGCACCACAGCACGCAGTCGAGCATCGGCGGTACTTGGTGAGATGATTTTTAAGATCGGCCGCCACACGTAGTATAGAAACGCCTGACCGCCGCCGAGGTGGATTAAAACCCAGAGCGTCCCCAACGGATGCCACCAACGCGGCGCACTGCGCGACTTCGGATTGAACAACAGCAAGTCCATCCCGATCGGGACGACGATGAGCGTGGCAAGAAACGCGAAGCCCATGCCGATCAAAACCGTCACGCCCATCGAGAACAGCACCGGATGATTCGCGATGACCATCACGCCGAAGCCGAAGATCGTGGTCAACGCAGACACCAATACGGACGCACTGTTCGCTGCGGCGTGGCTTGATTGCCCACGCCACACATCCAGTTTGCTCATCACGAGAAACACTGCGTAATCCTCACCCACGCCGATGACGAAGATGACAAAGATGCTGTTCATCAGATCAATCGGCAGCCCAAGCCAGCCCATCAATCCGAACGTCCATAATAATCCGATCCCCAGCGGCAGCAACGTGATCAACACCAATTCCACTGAGGCGAGAGTGAGGAACAACAGCACCGCCACAAACACGCCCGTCCATAACGCGAACCGATTCAATCCCACCTTCGCAAGTCCTGCGATGTGATCCGCGAGACCTTTGCTGTCAAGGATGATCGCGTCCGGCAATGTATCGCGCAGCTTCCCGGCTTCGGCGCGATCTTTCATTTTCACGAGCGTGCTGATGGCGTTGTCATTTGTGCCGAGAGCGGCGCGTTCGGTCAACGCTTTCTCAAGCGGCGTGCCTTGAAACATATCGAGCGTGAGCAAAGGCCGCTCGCCCTCGACGCTCTGCCAGAATTTCGCGAATGCTTCCGCGCGAAAACCAAGTTCCGCGCCGGTTTGATGCAGTGTCTCGCGCAGTGCTGCACGACGTTCGCCAGTCCAGAATTCCCGCCAGCGTTTCAAGTTCGCCTGCTGTGTTTCCGGCGCAGGACACACGGACGAGAGCGAGAAAGCCGAGGCGACATTCGTATCGCGAGAAAGCACTTCAAATGCGCGATCATTCTGCGCGAGCGCTTCCTCCTGCGTCTTGCCACGCACCACCACCATCGTCATGCCGAGCGCGTTACCCCAAGTGTTTTGGATCAATGCATCATCGCTGCGTGTCGAGTCGGTGATGCCGTTGAGCTTGGCGATGTGGCCCTCGAATTGAAGACGTTTCGCACCAAACGCCATCGCAACAGTCAACACAACGACCAACAAAACGAGCCACAGTCGCCGCTTCGATTCCCAGCGGAAATATTTCTCCCACCACGCCGTCAACCAGAGCGGCGGTTGACCCGATTTTTTTGCTACCGGAATAATCAGCGGCAAAATAATCAGCGCGAATCCCGCAGAGAACACCACACCCACCGCGCCCAACATGCCGAGTTGTTGATAGCCGTGCATCGGCGATGTCATCATCACCAAGAAAGCCGCCAACGTCGTGATCACACCGACGCTGATGGGAAACACGAGCCGGCTCAGATGTCTGCCGATCTCGCGCCGATCCGTCGTGCCCACATTGTCGAGGTGATAGATGATGTGGATGGCGTAATCCACCGTGATGCCGACCGCGATGGACGCAAAACCAGTAGCGATAGCAGAAAGATGTTTCTGCCAGAGCATCAACACCACGCCCGCCATCAGCGTTCCGAACAACGATGGCAAAAATGACAACGGCGCGAGCCAACGCCGCCGATACGCCACGAAGCACAGCACGATCATCCCCGCCATCCCGATGGCGATGCAGCGCGTGGCATCCTTCCGGATGATGGTGGAATTGTCCACCGCCATGCGATGCCCGCCCGTGATCGCGACGTGGACGCCCGGAAATTGTTTCTCCACATCCGAGACGATGCGCATCATCTCCTTCACCAACGACGCGCTCGCCTTCGAGTCCGACGACGCGAAGCTCGGCTCGGCCATCATTAAGACATGTCGCCCGTCGCCGCTGGTAATGCGTCCATCCACGATCTGCGCGTCACCGAAACCTGTCTGCAACGGCAACGCCTTTGCCACTACCAACGCGCTCATGCCGATGGGATCAGCCGCGACTACGTCCTTGAGCACCATGCCTTCCGGCCCGGCCAGCTTGCGCCGCATCACGGTCAAGTATTCACGCACTTCGGCTGTAGCCAGTTTCGTTTCCAACTCACGCGCGTCAGCTTCAGTAAAAAGATTCGGCAGCGCGCCAGTGAGAAATTCAATCACCTTCCCCTGGCCGCCCGACTCGATGTGATACGTGATGCGTCCGAAATTCCGGTTCGTGGAAAATTGCGCGAAGACTTCGTCCCCCGCGCGAGCGAGCGTTTCGGGATCATCCGTGTTGATGCCGATGTCGAGATAGACGCGATCAATCTGGCGGAATTTTTTCAGCGCGTAACGATACTCATCCACCTGCCGGTCATTGCGCGGCAGCATGTCGAGGATGTCCTCCTGCAACTCAATCCGCGACGAGAACCAACCCGCTGCCGCCATCACAAGCACCGTCGCCACCAGCACGCCACGCCGATGCGCAACGAGCCAGAGATAAAGCCGCGTGTAGAGATTGTCTTTCATTTTTTCCGCACCAGCCGCGCGATGACATACGTCACCAACATTCCCGATACGGAAACAATCACCGCCAGCACCAAACTTCCCAGCACCCATTCCCACACGTGAGCCTTGGCCGCCGCGAGCCACTCCGCCCGCGTCATGGACTTGAGGGAAAATTCAAACCACTTCCCCGTCAGCAACCAGCTTCCCAACGTCAGCGCACCGCAAAAAATAATTGGGATCATCGGAGGAATTGAGATGTGGCTTGCCAGCGCAGCCACAGCCTTGTTGAGTCGCAGCCGATGCGCGACCCACAGCGCCAATACCATCTGCACACCCCACAACGGCGCGATGCCGATGAACAAACCCACACCAACCGCCGCCGCCATCTTTCCTGGCTCGTGCGCGTTGTCGCTGAAAAATTCGTGGGCAGCATAGCGAAAACCATTCTTCTCCCCGCGCGACCACGCGACCCGTAACGACAACGGCACGAGCCACGATTGCAACACGAGCAGGATGTTCATGTTGGTGATGTGGACGAAGTCGCGCACGGTGCGAAAGTGTGACACGCCAGTCTTGCCCGGCTCATAAGTGCATTTTACCGGCACGGCGACGATCTCCGTCCCAACCCAGGCCGCACGCACCATGAATTCCAATTCATACGCGTAACGACCCGACTTGACCTTCAATCGCTGTACGAGAGCGAGCGGATAACAACGGAAGCCGCATTGTGTGTCGCCAAGCGTCACGCCCGTCTCAATGCGATACCAAAACGTGGAGATCCGATTTGACCGCTGGCGATGTTTCGGGCAACCCGCCGCCACCAAATCCCGCACGCCAACAAGGTAAGCCTCCGGTTGCGCTGCGGCTGCAGCGAGAAACTTTGGCAGGTCTTCCGCGAAATGCTGTCCATCCGCATCCATTGTGATTACGTGCGTGAAGCCGAGTTCAATCGCATGCTGAAATCCTGCTCGCAAGGCTGCTGCCTTGCCGCTGTTCTGTTTTAACCGAACGACATCGCAGCCCACCAACTCCGGCAACGCTTCCGTCGAACCATCGTCCACCATGATCACCGGCGCGTGTCGCAATGCAGCGAGAGCGACAGCAGCAACGGTCGCCGAGTGATTGAAGCATGGGATGACAATGCAGGGTTTCATGGTCTGGAAATAAACGCGCCAAATCCCCTCACCCTAACCCTCTCCCCCGGGGAGAGGGAACAGCGATTGGAAACACTTTGAAACTCGAAAGCAACCTGCGCGAACCCAGTCGCAGATTTACAGAGAAGGCGGCAACAACTTCTCCCTCTCCCCACGGGAGAGGGCCGGGGTGAGGGGCGGCGGAATTTCAAAGGCCACCTCCGCCTAAATTTTCGCCACGCAAATCCACAAACGTCCGCCGCTTCCGCGCATTCGGCGGCATCTGCAACGACTCGATCTCCTCGCGTGTTGCATTGCGTATCTGTGGCACGATTTTGGCCCGGGCTTGAAACGCTTCACGCAATGCCGCCGCCGAAGCCGAGCCGCACACAAGCACTTCAATCACGTCGGATAACTCGCTTTCCTTCCGCGCGATGATCACGAATGCTTCCACGCTTGTGCTCTGTTCCAACACCGCTGTCAGCGTTGATGGATACAACGACGCGCCTTTGAATTTCAGCTTCTGATTCTTGCGCCCGACGATTGGCCCAAGTCGTGGAGTCGTGCGGCCACACGCACACGGCGCTCGAAAAAGCGCAGCGCAATCGCCCGTGCGATAACGGATCACTGGCATCGCCTCCACGCCAAACGTCGTCGCCACAACTTCGCCGCCTTCGCCATCGGTCACCGGCCGCCCCGCATCGTCGAGAATCTCGATGTGCAATTGATCCTCATGCAGATGACCGCCCGCGCCCGCGTCACATTCGCAAAGCGAGTTCGCGAGTTCAGTCACACCGTACGTAGAATAAACTTTCGCGCCCCACGACTCTTCAATGGCTTTGCCGGATGTGTTTAAGACGAATGCGGCGTCACGGATCGGTTCGCCGATGCAGACCGCTTTCTTCACGGAAGAATTCTTCAGATCGAATCCCGCCTCGCGCGCCTTGTCCGCCACGAGCCGGAGAAAAGACGGCACGCCGACGATTGCCGTCGGTTGCACACGTTGAATCATTTCCAACACGAGCAGAGGCGACGACGCTCCCGTGCGGACAACACCACAGCCGATCTCGCGCAAGCCCAACCAATAAGCCAACCCCGCCATGAAACAACGATCCATCGCAACCGCGACCAACACCGTGTCGCGCGTCGTTAAGCCAACGCAGTCGAACGAGAGCTTTTCATTACGGGCAAGTCGTCGCACATCCGCATCGGTGAGCATCCAGAGCAACGGCTCGCCCGTCGTGCCACTGGTCGTCACGATCTCGGCGATGCGTTCGCGTGGAACGCAGAGAAAATCCAGATTGCGCTCCGACAGAGTTTTTTTATCGAGTAACGGAACTTGCGACAACGAAGGCGTGCCGTTCAATCCGCGCAAGGATTCGCGATAGAACGGCGAATTCATTTTCGCGTGGCGAAATGTCTCGGCCCAAAGTTGATCAAAGGATCGCGTCATCTGAGTGGCGATGATTTTAGATAATCGGCGGCCAGATTGCCAGCCGCCGCACCGGTCGCGAGGCAGCAACCCATCACACGCGCGCTGGCAATCGCATCTACATCTGCGCTGATGGTTTTACCTGCCATGAAAAGATTCTCAACGCGAGCGGCACGAAGTGAGCGGCCGGGAATCTCGTAGTGCGCGCCTGATGGTAGGTAATGGAAACGCACCGCACCCTTCACGTCCCATTGTTCAATCGGCCACGCACAGCGAGCGACGGCGTCGGGAAACTTGCGCCCGGCCAGAACGTCTTCGCCAGTCAGGACATATTGCCCGACGATCATGCGCCCGGCGCGATGAGCAGTCGTGATTTTATCGAGTGAGGTTTCGCACTGCTCGAAGCCGCGCACGTTGGTGCGAAGAAACGCAATGAGTTGCGGCACTTGTTCGACGCGACCCGTGAACTTGGCGGTGAAAGTGTCCGGCTCAAAGCCTGCCTGAAGGTTGAGCGGAGGGAAGCCGGCGCGAGCGAGCGGCAACAACACCTGCGCCATGTCGGCTGGAGTAGTGAGTGATTTCCACACTTTGCAAAGTGTGAAAATGACAGCGGAGGCTTGCGTGGTTTCGTCGGTGGCGAGAGTTTCCGCGCCGATGGCTCGCGCCACTTC
>JAYUAV010000502.1:0-8362 GCA_043741175.1 Verrucomicrobiota bacterium | reverse complement strand
TGCGCAGCACCCGCAAGCCCCAGTTCATCTGCAATATTTTCGCCAAGGCGGAGTGACGCGTCCTACCATTTTACCACGCGCGCTCGATGCTGCGCCGCTGCCAGAGGAACTCGAACATGTTGCCCTCGTGCGGTTGATCCCAGGAAATCTTCATAGTGGAAACCGGACCGATGTTCAGACGATCAATCTCTGGATAAGCCATCACCTGTTCGATGAACTTCGCGTCCTTGGTGATGACTGAACACGCGAGCGTGTAACCGATGTGCTTGAGCATCTCGCTCTGCGGCACTTGAACCACGCTGGCGTAGGGACAGAGAAATTCGCGATTCGCCAGCGGATGCGCGAAGGAATCACACAACACGATGGTCGGGCGAACAAACGTGCCGCCGTCGAAGGTGACTTTGCGGAGCGCGGACGGTCCCCGTCCGCAGCGTTCCGAATCGAGAACAGACTCCGAAGATTTTCCATAGCCTTCATTACAGGTGGAGTGCTGCGAGCGGGGACCGCTCGCGCTCCGATACTTCGCCGTCACGTCGGTTCCACCAGAAGTTTTCAACCCGTCTTCAATCGCGCCGTCAATGAAGTCCGCCATCTTGGGATTGGCGAAGCCAGACAGGCGCGCATTCGGATCATCAAGCTTCGTCGGCGCAATCGGCCCAAGCTTCTGCGCAAGCGCATCTGCAATCTCAGCTGCGTATTTCGGCACGACGATGGCACTGGCGTTGATACAGGAACGACCGCCGTTGTCGGAAATACTTGCGGCCATCACGTCCACGTACTCGCGCCAGTTCTCGATGCAATCGTCGCCGATGAGGAATTTGCTCCAGCCCGGGCCATGCGGTTGGATGGCGGGATTGTTCGCATACTGCGCGGTGGTGGATTTGTCGCCAAAGATCAGCGCGCGTCCGCACTTCTTCAAAATCTCGCCCGCGCCTTCGTGATCCGTGGGATAAAACCCGAACGCTTCCGCCGGTGCGCCCGCCGCGATGAACGCCTGGATCAACCGATACGGCGTCCACGGCTCCTCCTTGCCGGGCTTGATGATGACCGGCGTCTTGAGCGCGATGCTCGGCAGCCAGAGCGAATTCACCGCTGGCGAATTGCTCGGCATCACGAGTCCCAGCGCAGGCGTCGTCGGATAATAACTGAGCCGCGTGCCGAATTGCTCGCCGCTGCCGTTGTCGAGGATGCTCAAGTCGAGTCCACGCGAAAGCCCGTTGAGCACCATCTTCATGTTCGTCAGCGCGAGGTGAATCTTCTCCATGTTCCGACGCACCATGACATGTGGCAGACCGCTCGTGCTGGAAAGGGTTTCGATGTATTGCTGCGGTGATTGCGTGTGACCCTTGTCGCCCAGCGGCAACGTGCCGTTGAGGAATTGTTCCCCCGTCTTCGCGCAAATCTCGATGAGTTGTGCTACGGAGAACTTCTTCAACGCTGCCTGACCTTCGGACACGCGCGCCAAATCTTTGCGCACGATGCCTGCGTTGACCTGGCTGACGACGGCTTTGACTTCGCCCGTGCGAAAATCGCGCACCTCGGCGGTGTCGAGGCTCTCGTAAGCTTTGCCGCGTCGCAGCGCGGGAATGTGTGGGACGTTGCTCATAATTGAGTGACCAGCTTAAAACAGACTCCGCAGGCGTGGCGAGAATTCATCTCAATCACTTCGCTGCCACGTGGCGATAGATTTCCGCGCCGGGCAAGTGCTGGAGCTTTTTGGCCAAAGCTTTGTAACTGCCGGAGGAAGGGATCACCAGCACGCGTCCGGGCAACTGAACTGCCTTTGAAATTCGATTCACCAGCACGCGATCTTGATCCGAGTTAGGGAAACGATGCCACGCCTGCCACCTGTGGACGCAGAGGATGTAAAACTTTTGCTTCGGGAAAAATCTCATCTGCTTCTGCGCAAGTTCGGCGTGGGCGAGTTGCGGATCGGCGGCCAGCGTCTCGCGCAACTTGGTCAATTCGTCATCTGTCAAACCGTGTGGGATCAAAACATCGCCCGGCGCAAACTCCGAACGTTCTTTCCTCGATGCGGCCATGTCTTTCTCATGACGATCCATCCGCGCCTCGACTTCGCGTATTTTCTCCGTCTGCCCGGAGCGACGGTGATGTTCGCGTAAGATGGCGCACGCCTGCGGCAACACGTCTTCGTCCTCCTCGATGACGCGTTCGAGATAGGTTTCGCCTTCGTTGTTGCCCGCATCGAGAAGTATTCGACCGAGATAAAAGTTTGCGGGCGCGTGATTGGGTTTGAGCGCGATGATTTGGCGCAACAGCGGTTCAAGATTCTTGTCGCCCTTGAGATCAAGCAGGACGTGCGCTTGATCCCACAATGAATCCGCGTCCGCGCCGGGATCAGGAACAGCCTGATTGAGGGTCGAGAGACGGTGTGACAACGCGCTCGCCCGCGCGTGGCGGTCGCGCCAATGTTTTTCCGTCTCTTTACGCCAGTGTGCGTGAACGTCGGTGCGAATCGTGGCAAGTTTGTCGCCGAGCAACACTTCAGCCGAGGATGGCGACGCAGCAGTGGCAACTTCATCCAACTTCCAACCGCTCGCCGGAATACCAAGTGAGGCGAGACGCTCGGTGAGACAAGGATGCGTGTCGCTGTTCGTCGTCTTCACGAGGAAAGCTTCCTCCATCCAGCGCGAACGCTCTGCGGCATCGGGGCCGGCGCGAAGCCCGTCACGCAATCGCACAAACACATCGTCTGGCGGCGTAGGCTGGTCGTTGGCGATCTGCCAGACATCAGGCCAAGTGTTGTCACCAAGCTGACGACCCATGAATCGAAGTCGCACGAGTGCAGAAGCCATCGCCTGTTTGCCCGCGATGCGTCCGGCCTGTTCATCCGCCTCGTATTCGTTGGAGCGTGACAGCACAAACGCGTGCGCATTAAATTTCGGCCAGAACCAATCGAGATACTTCGTCACGAAAGTGCGCCCGGTGATCTCGCCGTGCGTGCGTGGCTGGGAAAGTTGCTTGAAGATTTCCTCCCAAGAACGACGCAGACGATAGAGCCAGTGGGAAAACCTTCCGTGATCGCGGGAAAGATGCGCGAACTCATGCGCCAACACCGCTCGCATCTCATCACGGGACAAACCATCCATCAACGGCAGACCGATGAGGAGATAATTGCGCGACCAACCGAGCGCACCGAGACGCGGCACTTGTGCGACGGCGGCATTGCAGTCTTCATCAATGATCACTTGATGGAACGGCACGGAGCGCAGTTGCTTTTGCAGATCATCCAGCACGGCGAACAATTCCGGCACTTCAGCGCGCACCACGACGCGGCCTTCTGGCGGGGGAAGTTTTACGATCAATGCTTTCAACGCCGTCCAGCCGCCGCCAAACAGAATGAATGCGCCTGCAAAACCACAGAGAATTTTCCCCTGCGTATCCACCCATAGCATGACGGTAAAAAATGCGGCGGAGATTGCGATGATGACCAGCAACCAGAAGAGCAGGCCGAGATAGCCGATGATCGCGAGCCGCAGGACGCGCCGCTTGAGTGCCGCAGGATCGCGCCCCACGCCTTCCTCGACTTGCCGGACCAGTTTATCAAACTCCTCGCGAGTCATTTTCAACTCACTTCAATTTGGCGATGGCTTGCTTGAGCAGATGCTGTTGGTAGCCGGGCTCAACATTCAACTTCTCGATACGCGGCAAATAATCGCGGCTCACCGAGGGATGCAGTTGCGCTAGTGTGACGAGCGTTACGGACTTTGCGTCTGCTGATTGCGTCAGTTCGTCCGTATCCGCCAACGCAGGCGGCATGGTGCGACGCAGCATAGTTGCGACTTGCTCCATGTCCTCATCGCCTTTGTCCAAGGCGGCAAGGCCGAGGTCGAACCATCGCTTCGCTTCAGCAGTGTTTCCCGCAGCGCGCAATGCGATGGCGGCGTTCAGAAAATGATATGGATCGTTCGCCTTGTTCTCCTCCGGCGGGAACTGTTTGATGGCTTCCTCCACGCGGCCCAGACAAACCAGCGACTTGAAATGCGCGTAACGGGATTCGGCATCGGTTTTATTGAGCGTCTCCGTCTCCAATGCCGCGAAGTCTTCGGTGATTTCGAGCAGGTGGCGAAGCGCATCTCTCGCTTTGGCGACCAACGCGGGGTGTCCCGATGCGCGCGCATTTTTCTCGTAGGCTTGTGCGATGGGTGTGGCGTCCGCGTTACGTCCCTGAGCCACGAGAGTCTCGCAAAGTTTCTCGCACGCATACAGGTTGAGCGGCTTTTGGCCGACCTCGGCGCGAAATTCTTTTTCCAACGTTGCAAAATCTCCGAGAGCAAACCGTGCGGTGTGCATCAGGTGCGTGAACTGATCTTGCTTGGGCTGCAACTTGCAGGCGTGGTCAATAAGCTCACGCGCGCCTGCCCAATCTCCGAGCGATGAGCGATCATAGGCTCGCGCGAAGTAGGCGAAGGCATTGTTGGTGTCGGCCTGACAAGCGCGTGCAAACAGTTCGCGACTCTCGGCGCGGGTCGGCACGAGGCGACCGAGCAGATACATCAGCGCGGAGTTGGTCGGATCGTTCTTCAACTCCGTCGCATACTCCGCAGCCAGAATTGCGTTGCGCGTCTTGCTCTTTTGCAGGTTTTGATAGAAGCGATGCCATTGGATATGCACGGGGCGATTGGTGAGGCCAGCGCGAAGAAAGTTTTCCACGCGCTCAAGCTGATCCGCCTTCTTCGTGCTGGTGGTGTAATGCGCGAGCATCAAGTCATCATCAGGATGCGATCGCAGTCGCCACTCGGCGAGCCGCCACGCATCGGTCATGCGATTCTGCTGCGAGAAGTAGTAGAACAACTCGTAAGGCTCGCCTTCAAAGAGATCGAGATTCACCAGCGTGCGCGTCTCACCGTGTTTCATGGAGACAGTTTTAGGCAATTCTTTGAACGGATGCGTGACTTCCGGGAAACGATGGAAAGTTTCGCCGTAAAAAAATGCGTAGTCGGGCGGATCCAAGTCTTCAACCTTGTAATGCGCGTGAACCAGTTCAAGGATGCTTTCACCGCCGATGTTCAACACCCACGCCGGATCATCGAACCACCGCGCCCAATAGCCGGAGCTGATCTCGAAGTCCACGGTCTGCTGCACTGGGCCGGAAATCACCGCTTGATGATGACCTTCCTTGATCGTCACACCATCTCTACCTTTGAGATTGGTGAATTCGCCCACGCCGGAAATCTTCACCGTGGCGTATTTGGTTGAGGCATTCACGATGTGGAGCGTGCGGTGACGGCGGATGTATTCGTTGGAGATGACAAGGCCAAGCGCGAACACGGAGAGGACGATGCCGATGGAGAGCAGGGTTCGCGCGGTAGAGGCATTGCCAGGGCCGAAGAATCTTTTCCAAGTGAACTTCTGTGTGGGTAGTTGGGATTCTTTGCGCTTGAGAGCTTTCTCAGACTTGCCGATGAGGTCGCGAAACCAGCCCTGCTCGTTCATGTGCGGCAACTCTTTTTGGATCACGGCGAACAACGCGAGCGCGTCCTCGTGTCGCTCCGCCTTTTGGAAGGCACGCGCCAACGTATCGAGCGGTTCTAGCGCATAAAGCTGCGCGGCGCCAGGCTTCTCCATGAAATCCAGCAACGCACGCGCGTCATCCAGTTTCCCGGATCGGATATGTCCACGCGCCACACCGATGCGCGCATCCGGCATATCAGGTCGCAACTCAAACGCGCGGGTGTAACTGGCCGTGGCCTCATCCACTTGACCGAATCGCTCCAGCACCGCTCCGAGATAGGCGTGAACCTTTGCGTTGTCCGCATACTTCTCGCGCATCATCTTACGGAACGCGGCGGCGTCCTCGAGCTGATGATAATTCATCATCTGCTGATGAGCCTCGATGGCGGATTCAGGCGTGGGGTTGGTGCGATACTTCTCCTGCGCGCCGGAAACTTCGAGTTGCTTGGCTGTCTCCCACTTGTCCACCTCCATCGCGTAATGCCGGGAGCAAGCCGGGCAGTAATCAATGATGCGCAGCCGCCCGAGCGGGATGATCGGGATCAACACGATGACGAACCACTTCCTCGTGTCATACGACTTCAGCACCACTTGATTACCGCAATGTGGACACGGGCCGGAACGCGTCTGGATATTTTTCTTCCCGTAGTACGTCGTGCCGCAGCCGTTGACCATTGAGGGCATAATTGTTTTGAGTTACCGCGAACAAGTTTCTGAATTAGATGATCTGACCGCTGGAGTTCGCATGGCTTTGGTTTAACCATGAATCGCCTGAAAGACACGCAAAAATGTACAGCTCAAGGTCAATCCAGAGACACAATTTCGCGCCAACACCACATCCGCCTCTTGCGTTGGCTTGTTTCCGCTTCTGCCAAGCCCGGCCTGAACTTTGCTTTCAAAGTGAACTCTTTGTTCCCGGTGTTGTCCAAAGAACGAACTGTTTTATGCGAATTTTCAAACTGTTGTTCAAACGCGAGACGTTTCTACCGATGGCCGCGCTGACTTTTGCTTCAGCCATCAGTGCCACGCTGATTTTTTCGCGCGTAGTCGTCACCCGCGACTTGCGCTACGGGTTTCTCGTGTGGAATCTGATCCTTGCTTGGATGCCGCTGGTTTTCGCGTTGCTGGCAAGGGATGATTATCGCGCGCGTCGCAATGGCGAACGCGCAGGAGTGAAGTTTTACGGTCTGTGCGCCGCATGGCTGCTGTTCTTTCCTAACGCGCCTTACATCTTCACGGACCTAATTCATCTGACGCATCGCTCCATCAATCACTTCTGGGTGGACCTAGCGGTGATTCTTTCCTGTGCGTTCACGGGGTTGGTGCTGGGATTTGTGTCGCTCTACCTCATGCATTCACTCGTGACTCACCGCTTCGGCAAGCGCGCAGGCTGGGGATTCGTGACCGTTGTCTCAGCAGTGAGCAGTTTTGGGGTTTATCTCGGACGCTTCCTGCGATTCAACAGTTGGGACGTGATTTCAAAACCAGCGGAACTGTATCAAGGCATCAGTTCGGCGGCAGCGCAGTTCTCGGACGTGCGACACTTCGTGTTTCTAGCACTGTTCGCCACGTTTATCTTCATCGCCTATGTGATCTTGTATGCGATGGCGCATCTGCCCACGGCGATGCAGTTGCAACGTTCGGTGAAGATGGATGGCGGCACAAACCCACCTGAGGAAATGTTGGGAACAGTTTTTCCAGCGATGAAAACTCGGAGCGAATCGCCGATTACCGCATCAACTGCTTTTCAAGATAGCTGACGACTTGCCGAACGTTGGCGTCCACTTCCATGCGGTCTTTCACAAGGCGACACGCGTGCAACACCGTGCCGTGATCGCGGCCACCGAACGCTTCCCCAATGCTGCTGAGTGAGGTCTCGGTCATCTGACGCGAGAGAAACATGGCGACCTGACGCGGGAACGCGATGTTCTCCGGGCGACGTTTGCTGGTCATGTCCGCGAGGCGGATGTCGAAATGTTCCGCCACGCGTTTCTGGATGACCTCGATGTTGACGGAGAAACGGCCTTCTTCATGCAGGATTTCGCGGAGCAAACTTTCGACGACTTCCACGCTCAATGTCTTGCCCGTGAGCGAAGCGTAGGAGGCCACGCGTATGAGCGCGCCTTCCAGCCGACGGATGTTCGTGCGGATGCGATGCGCGAGGAAGCTCATGATGTCTTCCGGCAACTCGACGCCCATGGATGCAGCTTTCTTTTTCAGAATGGCCTGACGGATTTCCACGTCCGGCGGTTGGAGATCAGTGACCAATCCCCACTCGAAGCGCGAAACCAAACGATGTTCCAAGCCTTGAATCTCGCTCGCAGGGCGGTCACAGGTCAGCACGATCTGTTTATGCGCTTCGTGCAACGCATTGAACGTGTGGAAAAATTCTTCCTGAATGCGCTCCTTGCCAGCGAGGAATTGGATGTCGTCAATCAGCAGCACATCCGTCTGCCGATATTTTTTGCGGAACTTCTGGAGTGAGTTGTTCTGGATCGCATCAATGTATTCGTTCGTGAACTTCTCGGAGGAAACATAGCCGACGCGTGCGCCTTTCCGGGTGGAAACGACGTGCTGACCGATGGCGTGCAGCAGATGGGTCTTGCCGAGACCGACACCGCCGTAGAGGAAGAGAGGGTTGTAGGATTTTCCCGGTGCATCGGCGACAGCTTTGGCCGCAGCGCGAGCGAAATTGTTGTTATTCCCGACGACGAACGTATCAAACGTGTTTTTGGGATTGAAGCTCCACTCACTGTTCCCAATGGCTCGGTCTTGAGCAGTGGTTGCGGCAGCAGGTTTGGGCTTGGCGATTGGTTCAACTTTCTTGGCCGAGGCAGGAGCGGCGAGGGTGCTGTGTCCGTTTGCGACGACAAATTTCGCGCGCAAC
>JAYUAV010000501.1:0-3298 GCA_043741175.1 Verrucomicrobiota bacterium | reverse complement strand
TCTGCCTGAGCGACAAGTCGCTCAGGCCATGAAAGCGGCGACAAGTCTCCGCACTCCAAAAACTGAGCGGCAGTTTCAGTCACACCCCCTCGTCCAACGCCGCGTTGACCGCGCTCTTTCGTTTCCCTAGCCTCACACAATGTCCGCGCCCCGGGAAATCTTGGAACTCGTCGCCCGCTTCGAGCAACAGCTTGATGCGTACAAGTCTGGCCAATACAACGAGACGCAACTCCGCCGGGAATTTCTCGACCCGTTCTTCAAAGCTCTCGGTTGGGATATAGACAATAACGACGGCAATGCCGAGGCTTACAAGGACGTCATCCACGAAGATCAGATTCGCGTTGCAGGCGCGACCAAAGCTCCCGACTACTGCTTCCGCATTGGCGGTACGCGCAAATACTTTCTCGAAGCCAAAAAGCCTTCCGTCCACATCAAGGAAGACACCAGCCCTGCCTACCAGCTACGCCGCTATGCTTGGTCGGCCAAGCTCCCGTTGAGCATCCTGTCGGACTTCGAGGAGTTCGCCGTCTATGATGGTCGCGTCAAGCCGGGTAAGGACGACTCCGCCAGCACTGCCAGAATTTTCTACTGCACCTTCCGCGATTACGCCGAAAAGTGGGATTGGATTTACGAACGCTTCTCCCGCGACGCCGTTCTCAAAGGCGCGTTCGACAAATTCGCCGAAACCACCAAGGCCAAACGCGGCACAACGGAAGTGGATGCCGCCTTCCTCGCCGAGATCGAAGGTTGGCGGAGCGAACTCGCCAAGAACCTCGCGCTCCGCAATCCCAAACTCTCCCAGCGCGAACTCAACTTCGCCGTCCAACGCATCATTGACCGCATCATCTTCCTGCGGATCTGCGAAGATCGCGGCATCGAGGATTACGGGCGGCTGCGCGCCCTCGTCAACGGTGACCGCATCTACCCGCGCCTGACGAAACTCTTCGAGCAGGCCGACGACCGCTACAACTCCGGCCTGTTTCATTTCAAGAAAGAGCCGGGCCGCCACGAAGCACCGGACGAACTCACGCTCGACCTCGACGTTGACGACAAGCTCCTGCGCGGCCTGCTGCGCGGACTTTATTATCCCGACAGCCCGTACGAATTCTCCGTCCTCAGTGCGGACATTCTCGGTCAGGTCTATGAGCAATTCCTCGGCAAGATCATCCGCCTCACCGAGGGACATCAGGCAAAAGTAGAAGAGAAGCCGGAAGTCAAAAAAGCCAACGGTGTTTATTACACGCCCACTTACATCGTTGATTATATCGTCCGGCAGACAGTGGGGAAACTCGTTGAAGGCAAAAATCCCAAGCAGGTGGAGAAAATCACCGTCCTCGATCCCGCATGCGGTTCAGGTTCGTTCCTCATCGGCGCGTATCAATTCCTGCTCGACTGGCATCTGCAATTCTATCTGGCGAACAACCCGGAGAAGTTCGCCAAGGGCGGACGCCCCGCGCTCGTGCAGACCGGGCGAGGCTGGAAGCTCACTATTGCCGAGCGCAAACGGATTCTGCTCGCGAACATTTATGGCGTGGACATTGACGCGCAGGCGGTGGAAGTCACCAAGCTCTCGCTGCTGCTCAAGGTGCTGGAAGGCGAGACTGGCCAGGCACTCCAGAGCATCTTCCGGCTGTTTCACGAACGCGCGCTGCCCGATCTGGGCGACAACATCAAGTGCGGCAACTCGCTCATCGGACCGGATTTTTACCAGCAAGGCGAACTCGCGCTGCTCACCGACGACGAGAAATACCGCATCAATGTTTTCGACTGGCGCGCGGAGTTCCCGAATATTTTTTGTAAGAGACGAGGTGACGAGTCTCAAACTGGATCGGGTGAGTTACGCGATACGCCTGCCGCACCGCTGGGTTTTGATGCGCCCGGCACGCCGCTGCACGGCAAGTTCAGCTACAAGAAAAAGAAAGGTTACAAGACCGCGCCGCTCCCGCCGCCTGAACCCGAATGGGAAGGCGGCTTCGACGCGGTGATTGGAAATCCGCCTTACATCCGCATCCAGACGATGCAGGATTCACAGCCGCAGGAAGTCGAATACTTTAGCCGTACCTACAAAGCTGCGAGCCAAGGCAACTACGACATCTATATTGTGTTCGTGGAACGCGGGCTGCAATTGCTGAACAAGTCGGGGCGACAAGGTTTTATCATTCCGAACAAATTCTTCCGAACCGACTACGGAGAAAGTCTGCGGCAAGTGCTCTCAGATGAGAAGGCAGTCAGCAAGATAGTTGACTTTGGACACAGCCAAGTGTTCGAGGCGACGACCTACACCTGTCTGTTGTTTCTCCAACGTTCCAAAGCAAACTCCTTTGAATACGGCGTAAGCGAGGCGTCCTTAAAGTCTCTTTCGCAAACCGTCTTCGCAAACCGTGAATGCAAATCGCTCACGGCAAGTTCCTGGACGTTTGAGAGCGTTGCGTCTGCTTCATTGCTCGCCAAACTCAGCAGCCAAACCACGCGACTACTTGACCTTCCCGCCGACATGAGCCGGGGTAGCAGCACGGGCGACGATGAAATTTTTGTTTTTGAAAGCGGTACGCTGAAGATCGAAAAGGAAATTGTCCGCGATCCGCTTTTCGCCAGCGACTTCGGGCGTTACGGATTTTCGCCAGCCAGAAAGTGGAAGGTTATTTTCCCCTACGTTTCAGAGAACGGCAGCTTCCGACTCTACACAGAGCAGGAGCTTAAACGACTTTTCCCACGCGCTTACTCATACTTGCAAGAGAACCAACCGGCATTGAAACGCCGAAAGCAGTTCAAGGAGTGGTTCAGTTACAGCGCGCCGCGTAATCTCGCGCTACATGACCAAGCCCAGATTGCAGTGCCCTTGCTCGCTGACGGAGGATTGTTTGCTCTCATCCCGAACCAAACGCGTGGGCAATTGTGTCCGATGGCGAGCGGCGGATTTACCATCACGCTTTCCAAACAGTGCCAATTAAAATCCGAATACGTTTTGGGTCTTCTCAACTCAAAACTTTTGTTCTGGCGCTTGCAGAGTATGAGCAATTTGTTTCGTGGAGGTTGGATTACTTGCACGAAGCAGTATTTCGGCGAGTTGCCAATTCGCACCATCAACTTCTCCGACAAGTCCGACAAAGCCACGCACGACCGGATGGTAACGCTGGTGGAGCAGATGTTGGAGTTGCACAAGAAGCTGGCCGCCACGCGGACGCCGCAGGAACAGATCGCGCTGGAACGCCAGATCGCCGCCATAGACACGCAGATTGACCGCCTCGTCTATGACCTCTACGGCCTGACCGAAGCCGAAATCAAAATCGTGGAAGGC
>JAYUAV010000500.1:0-1848 GCA_043741175.1 Verrucomicrobiota bacterium | reverse complement strand
GTGTTCAAATGAAACCGGTGACTCCTGCAATTCGCATGGTGAAGCGGCATAAATGCCGCGCTCCGGCCGCAGTTCTCCTGCATAGGTTCGGCTTAGTTGTGTCACCTCTTGGATTTCGACTCCTCACGTCGTCGCCTACAACCCAAAACGTGAGTTTTGAAACGACTTCTAGTAAGGCAGCGGAAAACGCGCGGTCAATTCACGCACACGCCGACGCACATTCGCGATGCCGTCCAAGTTTGTGATGTCCAACAACACTTCGCTGATCATGTCGGCGATGGCGGCCATCTCGGCTTCCTTCATGCCGCGAGTGGTGCTGGCTGGTGTGCCGAGGCGAATACCGCTCGCTTGGAACGGCGAGCGCGTCTCAAACGGAATCGTGTTCTTGTTCACGGTGATGCCTGCCTCGTCGAGCGCGATCTGTGAATCCTTGCCCGTGATACCGCGCGCGCCCACGTCCACCAGCATGAGATGATTGTCCGTGCCACCGCTGATGAGGCGGAAGCCGTTGCGCTTCATTCCATCGGCGAGTGCGGCGGCGTTCTTCACAATCTGCTGCTGATACGTCTTGAATGTCGGTTGCGCTGCTTCGTGGAAACAAACCGCCTTGCCCGCGATGACGTGCATGAGCGGCCCGCCCTGGATGCCGGGGAACACTTGAGAATCAATTTCCTTCGCGTACTTCTCGCGTGTGAGGATTAATCCACCGCGCGGCCCGCGAAGCGTCTTGTGCGTTGTGGTCGTAACAAAATCCGCGTGCTCCATCGGGCTGGGATGAACGCCTGCCGCCACAAGCCCCGCGATGTGTGCGATGTCCGCCAGCAACATCGCCCCGACTTCGCGCGCGATCTCGCCCATGCGTTTGAAATCAATCACGCGCGGATACGCGCTCGCGCCCACGGTGATCATCTTCGGCTTGTGTTCACGCGCCATCTGCGCGAGCTGATCATAATCAATCCGCTCGTCTTCCTTGCGAACGCCGTAGTGGACGATCTCGAAAAATTTGCCGGAAAAGTTCGCCTTATTGCCGTGGGTCAAATGTCCGCCGTGGCTCAAATCCATCGTGAGCAACTTGTCGCCGGGTTTGAGGAACGCGAAATAGACTGCCATGTTCGCGCCGCTGCCGGAGTGCGGCTGCACGTTGGCGTGTTCTGCGCCGAACAATTTCTTGGCGCGGTCAATCGCAAGTTGTTCCACCACGTCCACATTTTCGCAACCACCATACCAACGCTTCTTGGGATAACCCTCGGCGTATTTGTTCGTAAGCACCGAGCCTTGGGCTTCCATCACCGCCGGGCTGGTGAAGTTTTCGCTGGCGATGAGTTCGATGTTTTCCTGCTGACGCAGGCGTTCGTGTTCAATGGCGCTGGCAATCTCGCTGTCAACGCGGTTCAGTTTGAGTTCAGGTGATGTCATTGTTGGCTCCATCTTGAGAACGCGGCGCTCGTGGCGTCCGCCTTCAAATTCAGTGTTGAGAAAGTTGTCGAAAATTTGTTTGGCCAGATGCGTTGACGTGAACTTCCCAGAGAGACACAGCACGTTCGCATCGTTGTGCTTCCTCGTCAGCGTGGCGGACTCAGCATCCGTCACCATCGCCGCGCGCACGCCTTGAACCTTGTTCGCGGTGATGCTCATGCCGATGCCAGTCGTGCAAACGAGCAAACCAATCTCCGACTTGTGCTCCGCCACACTGTTCGCGACGAGCAATGCGTAGTCGGGATAATCCACAGACTCAGTCCCGTGATGCGTTCCAAAGTCATTGAAGCTGATGCTGCGTTCGCGCAGATATTTTTTGAGCGCTTCCTTCAACTCAAACCCTCCGTGATCTGCACCGATGGCCACACGCGC
>JAYUAV010000499.1:0-3187 GCA_043741175.1 Verrucomicrobiota bacterium | reverse complement strand
CTCGACGCCCCAAACTTGAGCGGCACTTTCAGTCACACCCCTTATCGGCTGCGATCAGGTCTTTTTCTTTCCCTTCGCGGGCGACGATTTCTTTTCGATACTGATTTGCGACTGGGTCTTGGCTTCCAAAACCTGCTTGATGTGACGATCAAAGTCCGACTCGAACAACCGATCCTGCACGATCCGGTATTTCTCGAATTCACTTTCGGCAAAGGCCTTCGCCATTTCCTGACTTACTTTGCCGGGATGATCGAGGATGTCCCGCTCGTTGAACTGGAGAAAAGCGTTCAGCTTCCCCGCCCAATCTTTCATCGTCATGGGAATGTTCCGCTCGGCCTGATCCTCGGCGTAACCGAGAGCGTGGGAGGCGTCACTGGGCGCGACGATTGACGTCGTC
This sequence comes from Verrucomicrobiota bacterium, assembly GCA_043741175.1. Lineage (GTDB taxonomy): Bacteria > Verrucomicrobiota > Verrucomicrobiia > Limisphaerales > JADLHS01 > JADLHS01. The sequence goes on along the minus strand of JAYUAV010000499.1, from coordinate 2,790 downwards.
CAATAGAACGCGTCAGGTGCTGCGTTGACATCCGTGGCGATCAAATCAGATGCGTCACCAAGGAACGCCACGACAGCCCCGTTCGTGCTGATCTGACTGAATTACGCGCAAGCGTTGCCGCCGTCTGTGATAGTTCAGAAAAACATCACTGACCAATTATGCCTTTGGCCATTGGTAACAAGACGACCGCACCTTCCTTGTTCCGACTTTCCTCCGCTCCATCCATGAACGCGTAAATCTCCAGCGTCTCTTCAGACTTCACCGGCGCGATACCCGTCTGAAAAAACTTCGAGATGGCTTCGAGGAGCGGGACATAACCATCCCATTTGCCGACGGACATCTCACCCTTCGATCCAGCAGCGTTGCCGCGAAAATCTTTATCTTCCGTAAACACGCCAACTCGCCCGCCGCTCCACTTGCCGACAACTTCAATCTTCCCCTGCGCGTTCGTGCCGCGCCGCACAGTCTCGCAGCCCGTGCCCATCACAGTGAACAACGCCTCAATGCCATGAATGCCGTACCAATACATCTCCGGATGATGCGGGTCAGTCTCGCACGGGCCGAATGTCGTTGCGTTCGTCACGACACCGATTGCGCCAGCGCGAACTGCTTGTGTGTTCTTGGCAAAACGAAGTGACGACGATGTGAAGATGGGAACGCGCGCTTCATTCGCGAGTCGGAAGATTTCTTTCGCGTCCTTCAGCGACGCACCGAAAGGCTTGTCCACGAACACCGGCTTGCCCGCCTTCAACACTGGTTTGATCTGCTCCAGCTTCGGGCGACCATCCAAGCTTTCGAGGCAGACCACATCCACATTTTTGCAAAGCTCCTCGATGCTATCGTAGAACGTCACGCCGTATTTCTCCTTCAACTTGGGGACGATTTCCTCCTGCAACTTCACGCTCTGCGGAATGTCCGCGCTACCGCCACGAAACGCCGCCACCACTTTGAACCCTGCGATGTGTCCTTTGGCTTGCGGGTTGTTCCACGTCTCAGTGAATGCCGTGGCGTGTGACGTGTCGCAACCGATGATGCCCACGCGCAGTTCAGCGGCGCATGTGATGAGAGACAAAAGCGTGAACGCGAGGATGGCGGTTCTTTTCATAAGCGATCTGGAGTGACGCTAACAAAGTCCTCAAACGCCTCAAAAATCTTTTTCATGTAGGTCACAGGTGTGATTAAAGTCTAATGCCTTTCGGAAATTCATTTTGCGACATTGCCAAGGAGAACCGCGATGCGTCGCCGTTCCCCAACCCCAACGGGGTTGCATCATACAGCCCAGCGGTTGCGAGGAACGAGCTACCCTGGGTAAAGATGTCCTGCCGTATCAACCCTGAAAGGGTTGAATCCGTGCGCGTGAAATGGTGATGCAACCCCGTTGGGGTTGAAGATTTTTGTTGTCGGTTACTGGGGTAGCTCGTTCCTCGCAACCCCAGGCTGGAGGATGGAATCCCTTTGGGATTCTCCGAAAGTATTTCCGAAAGGCATTAGATTAAAGTCGGGTAAGACTAAGGAACGCCGCCTTCAGGCGGCAGCAACGTTGCCAAACATGCCGCTGCCGCGTGAACGCAGCGTTCCGATTCCAAGGCATAGTGAATATCGGGAGAACCTGCCAGACGCACACGAGGAGAAACTCGGTGATTTCCTGCGCTTGCGCGCTCCGTCCTCTTCGCTACTCTCCCCGCGTTAGAGAAAATCCAAACGACCAGAAAACCAATTTAACCAAAATCAATTTCGCGTAGCTTCGGCTGCTGTCCGTCTCGAAACCTGGAAATTTCGACTAAGAGCCGCGCTTGAAGTGCGCCCCGTCAGGGGCGCATCGAAAGCGTTTCTTAGTGGGCCCTCCAGGTGCCTGAGATGGGACGCAAGTAAGTGCGTCCCGTTTTTATTTCAGGCACCAGAGTTCCCACCAAGAGGCAGTCTCCAACAGGGCTGATTCGCACGCGAGCGAACTCAGCCATGCCCCGTATCTTCGACAACATCGAAGCCGATCTGCTGCCCGCTTTGGAGCAGACGCTCCAACTCTCCCAACGCGCCGACTTCTGCGTCGGCTATTTCAATCTTCGTGGTTGGAAGGAACTCGACTCCCACGTTGACGCTTGGCCCGGTGGAAAAGAAAACTGCTGCCGCCTGCTGGTCGGGATGCAGCGGTTGCCGCAGGAGGAGTTGCGCGCGGCGTTCAGCCTGACCCAAGGCCACGATCAACTCGACAATCAGACGGCACTCCGCCTCAAAAAGAAACTCGCCGAGGAATTTCACGAACAGTTGACCTTCGGCGTGCCGACGAACGGTGATGAAGTCGGCCTGCGTCGTCTCGCCTCGCAACTCAAGGCGGGCAAGCTCGTCGTCAAACTGTTCCTCAAGCACACGCTTCACGCCAAGCTTTACCTCTGCTTCCGGCCTGACCCGAACAATCCCATCACCGGTTTTCTTGGCAGCAGCAACCTCACGTTTTCCGGTCTGTCGAATCAGGGTGAACTCAACGTGGACGTGCTGGATCACGACGCGGGCGTGAAGCTCGCCAAATGGTTTGAAGATCGCTGGAGCGACAAGTGGTGCGTGGACATTTCCGCCGAACTGGTGCAGGTCATCGAGCAAAGCTGGGCGCGCGAAGCGGCGCTCCCGCCGTATCACATCTACGTCAAGATGGCCTACCATCTGGCGCAGGAGGCCCGCGCCGGACTTTCACAATTTCGTATCCCGCCGGAATTTGGAAGTCGCCTGTTTGATTACCAGGTCGCCGCTGTCAAAATCGCCGCGCACCACCTCAACAAGCGCCACGGCGTCCTG
>JAYUAV010000498.1:0-7213 GCA_043741175.1 Verrucomicrobiota bacterium | reverse complement strand
ATCAAAACTTTTCCGCGATATTCGGCAGGCCAGTTGTCGCCTTGATAAATCATCAGTCCGCAATGCGCGTGACCACCGCCAAGTTCCGCGCTGCCCGCGATGTCAGCTTGATTCCATTGATTGCCCGCCCAATGCAAATGATCGGCGATGGTTTTGATGTCGTCGTAGATGTAGGGATTAAAATGCGAGCCAGCCTGACGTTGGTACCGCGCGCCTTGAATGATGTGGAACAGATGCGGAATCACGCACGCCTCGGCGATGAGTTGTCCGTGTTCGTCGAAGTCAATGCCCCACGGATTGCTCGTGCCTTCGGCGAAAACCTCGAAGATGTGTTTGGTGGGATGATAACGCCAGACGCCAGCGTTGATGCGCGTGCGTTCGCTGTCGGGTGCGCCGGGTTTGCCAACATTGGAATGAGTGAACACACCGTGGCAGCCGTAAAGCCAGCCGTCCGGTCCCCACTTGAACGTGTTCAATGTCTCGTGCGTGTCTTGATAACCCCAGCCATCGAGCAAAATTTGCGGTGGGCCAGCGGGTTTCGGTTCATCGCCATCGGCAATCGGAATGAACATCAGATACGGAGCCGCGCCTACCCACACGCCACCGAATCCGAGTTCAATGCCGCTGACGAGATTCAACTTGTCCATGAACACGGTGCGGCGATTGAATTTCCCGTCGCCGTCCGTGTCATCGAACACGAGAATACGATCCCGTCCCTCGCCCTCCTTCGCGCGATTGGGATACGTGTAAGCCTCCGCCACCCAAAGCCGCCCGCGATCATCAATGGCGAAGGCGATGGGCTGCATCACATCCGGCTCGCCAGCAAAGAGTGTGGCCTTGAATCCGGGTGGCAAAATCATTTCACGCGCGGCTTCTTCGGGCGAGAGTCCGGCGAGCTTGGGTTGTTGAGCCGTCGAAGTTATTTCAGCGAAGCACAACAGGCTGGCGAGCAGCGGTGTCATTATTGCAGCCGCATCTAGGAAGGAAAAATTATTTTTCATGTGCGAAGCCCCTTTGGTTTGCGGACGAAACTAGTCAACACGCCGAGCCGTTGCACGCTCATTTACGGCAACGATAAACGGAAGATCACCCTGGCTGTCGTAATTCATCCTTGAATTGAGTCCCGCATTCAGGCGAAATGCACCTACGGCGTTATGGAACTAGCTGACATTCTCACCAAAGACCAAATCCTCACGGATTTGCAGGCCGCCGACCGTTGGCAGGCGATTGATGAACTCATCAACAACCTCGTGGCCACCGGAAAAATCCAGCCGCAACATCGCGAGTCCATCGCCGCTGTCGTCAAGAAGCGCGAGACTTCGATGAGCACCGGCATCGGATTCGGCATCGGCATCCCACACGCCTCCACTGATCTGATCCCGGAAGTCGTCGGTGCGTTGGGTCGCTCGAAGAAAGGGATCAACTTCGATGCGCTCGATAATCAGCCGGTAAATCTCGTCATGCTTTTCCTCGTTCCACAAGGTCAGTTCCAGAAACATCTCCATACCCTCGCCAACATCGCCAAGATTCTTCACAAAGCCGAATTCCGTCAGGCCCTCGAACAAGCTCCCGATGCTGAAGCGATGTTGCGCTCGATCAAAGATCAGGGGAAAAAGTAGTCCCCGTCTTGGCGTTGGATGTGGTTCAAGCAGGTGAGAGTTCCTTTGACGAAGCAGAATCAAACCAGACGGGAGCATGGCTTGGGCGGAGCGCCGGTCTGCGACCGGCTTAGACTTTCCAACCAATGATACACGCAGTGTTCTCGATCATCTTCGACCATTGCGGATTTGCGTCAGCGCAAAGCCGATCAAAGATCGGCGCTCCCGCCAAAAGGCAAGCACCTCACCAACTATTGATCTCACCCCCTCCGCGTCCCTGTTAGTTTTTATCCGTGCCCATCCGTCTCCATTCGTGGTTAAATGATTCCTGTGTTGCCGCATAAACAAATAGAGTCCCGTCTCCAACAAGCCGTCCGCGACGTGTTACCGGACGCCGATGTTTCCGCTGTCCTCGTCCGCCCGTGTCCTGATCCGAAGTTTGGCGATTATCAATCCAACGCGCTCATGTCCGTCGCTAAAGCGCGCAAGATGAATCCACGCCAGCTCGCCACCGATGTTGTCGCGAAACTCGACGTGTCCACGTTGTGCGAGAAAGTTGAGATCGCTGGCGCAGGCTTCCTGAATTTCCGTCTCAAGCCCGAAGTGCTGAACGCTGCGCTGCAATCCGCCGCACGCGGCGAACATTTGTTTTTCAGCAAGGCCACCGCACCGCGCACCATCGTCGTGGACTTCAGTTCGCCCAACGTCGCCAAGCCGATGCACGTCGGCCACATCCGCTCCACAGGCATCGGCGATTCGATCCAACGCATCCTGCGATTGCTCGGCCATCACGTCATCTCGGACAATCACATCGGCGACTGGGGCACGCAGTTCGGCAAGTTGTTGCTCGGCTGGAAACAAATTCTTGATCGTACCGCGCTCGAACGTGATGCCATCGCCGAACTCGAACGTCTCTACAAAATCATCAATGCCGAGTGCGATGCAACCCCTGCCCGGCTCGAAGAAGCCAAGCAAGAGTTGGTAAAACTTCAGGCAGGCGATGCCGAGAACATTTCTATCTGGAAGGAAATGATCCGGCTCTCGCAAAAACAGTTCGACACGATTTACGGACGGCTTGGCGCGAAGTTCGATCACGCGCTCGGCGAAAGTTTTTACAATCCACAACTCGGCGGAGTCGTCGCCGACCTGCTGGCGCGTGGCATTGCTCGCGAGAGCGAAGGCGCGGTCGGCGTGTTCAGCGATGGCTTGATGCCGCCCAAGGAAGACCCGTTCCTCGTCAATCGCGACGGCGAGTGGGTGACTGACCCTGCGCTCGTTCGGAAGAGCGATGGTGGTTTCAATTACATGACCACCGATCTCGCGACGATTGATTACCGCATCAAAAACTGGTCGCCGCAGGAGATCGTTTACGTGGTGGACGACCGTCAGTCCGGTCATTTCAAAAAACTGTTCCTCACGTTCGGTCGCTGGCAACCCGACGCCACCAAGCGCGTGAAGCTCGTCCATGTCGGCTTCGGAAAAATCCTTGGCGAAGACGGCAAACCTTTCAAGACGCGCAGCGGCGACACGGTGAAGCTGGGTGATTTACTTGATGAAGCCGAGGAACGCGCGTTCAAGGTTGTTTCCGAAAAGAGCACGGAGTTGACCGAAGCACAACGCCGCGAAATCGCCCGCGTCATCGGTTTGGGAGCGGTGAAATACGCCGACCTCCTGCCAAATCGCCAGAGCGATTATATTTTTAGCTGGGAAAAGATGCTCGCGTTGAGCGGCAACACCGCACCGTATCTGCAATACGCCTACGCCCGCATCAAAAGTATTTTCCGCAAGGCGGGTGTTCCGTCTATCAACAATCCACCACCTGTCGCGTCGAAGCGAAGCGAAGACGGATCAACTATCAACCTCCTCGCCCCTCAAGAGCTCGCGCTCGCCAAGCATCTGCTCAACTTCGGCCTCGTGCTAGACGCGGCAGCGGATGAATACCGCCCCAACTTCATCTGCACCTATCTCTACGAACTCGCCGGACACTTCACCACGTTCTACGAGAATTGTCCCGTGCTGAAACCCGAAGCCGCCGAGTTCCGCGCCAGCCGCCTACAACTCTGCGATCTCACCGCGCGCGTGCTCAAACAAGGTTTGGAAGTCCTCGGCATCGAAGTCGTGGAGCAGATGTGAACGACGGCGACATGGCCGACGCAAAATGTTTTAGCTGCGGAGCAGCGGCAGAAGTTAGCCCACGGCGTGAGCAGTTCAGCAACGGAGCAGTTCCAACAAAGGTCACTTTACGACTTCGCTTCCTTGCGCCTTTGCATTGAAGTCGGGAGGCGTCGCTCAAACCTGTCCCAACGCGGGATTTTCCATGAAGGCGTAGCAGAGCAAGTGGCAGATGGTCATCTGCGCGTCTTCCACGCGGCCATAGTGCGTGTCGTTGATGACGATGCTTTCGTTGGCGAGTTCCGCCATGCGACCACGCTTTGCGCCGACGAGCGAGATGTTGTGCAAACCATTCGCCTTCGCCCACTCCATCGCCTTCACGCAGTTGGGAGAATTACCGCTCACGCTGATACCGAACGCGATGTCGCCGGGCTTGCCATAATTTTTCAACTGTCCCACGAACACCTCGTCGTATGAATAATCATTCGCCAGTGCCATCATCCACGCCGCGTTGTCATTGAGCGAGAGGACGCGGAAGCGTTTGCCGACCTTGTCCGAAGAGCCTTTGCCCAGATCAGTGGCGAAGTGCGACGCGTTGGCCGCGCTCCCGCCGTTGCCGAACACAAAAATCTGCCGGTCTTCCTTCAACGCACGGCGCAGCGTCGTGATGAGTTGTTCGACGGCGGCGTGTGGAATGGAATCCTGCACGGCGCACTGGGCTTTGAGATAATCTGCTATCCACGGCTTCATGTCGCCTGATAATGTCTGCTGAAGAATGGTTTGTCAGTGGAATTTTCCTGATTGCGACCATTATCCCTGCGCCGCGACTTGTTCCGCGATCTCTCCGCCGATGGCGAGCGATGCCGTCGCCGCTGGACTCGGCGCGTTGAGAACGTGCAGCGCGTTCCGTCCGCGCACGAAACTGAAATCCTGCACCAGCGTCCCATCTGGCGACATCGCCTGTGCGCGCACACCCGCGCCGCCGGTTTCCAAATCGTCTATCTGCACCTCTGGGACGAGCCGTTGCAACGACTGGCAGAAAAGCTTTTTGCTAAACGAACGTTTGATTTCCTCCCAGCACATGCGCTTGTGTTGGCCAAGGAATTTCCACAGTCCGCCGAACGATAGCGCGTCGAACAAGTCCACCACATTGAAGTCGGTTTTCTTGTAGCCTTCGCGTTTGAACGCCAGCACTGCATTCGGCCCGGCTTCGACCCCGCCCTCGATGAGCCGCGTGAAGTGGACGCCGAGAAACGGGAACGCCGGGTCGGGCACGGGATAAATCAAATGCTTCACGAGAAATTGGCGCGAGGGCTTGAGCTTGTAGTATTCGCCACGGAACGGAACGATACGCACTTCACGCCGTTCGCCCGCGAGTTCGCTCACCCGGTCGGAGTGCAGTCCGGCGCAGTTCACCACAAAGCTTGCCGCAAATTCGCCAGCAGTCGTTTCAACAACCCAGCCACCGCCCGACTCACGCAACTTTGTGACCCTCGCGCCCGTCACCACCTTGCCGCCTTGCCTTGAAATTGTTTTTAACATCGCTTCGCAGACTTTCGGATAATCTACGATGCCCTCCTGCGGCACGCGCAAACCCGCCACGCCCGCCACATGCGGTTCGATCTCCCGCATTTCGTCGCCGCTTAACCATTTCAAATCCTGCAAGCCATTCGCCGTCCCGCGCTCCAAAAGATTTTTCAACCGTCCGACTTCGGAATCATCCACAGCCACCACGAGTTTGCCGCAGATTTCGTGCGGCACGTTGTTGTCGCGGCAGAACGCGGTCATTTCCTTCACGCCCTCCACGGCCATGCGCGCCTTCATTGAGCCGGGCTTGTAGTAAAGCCCGCAATGCAGCACGCCGCTGTTGTTCGCCGTCTGATGCCGCCCGACTTGGGATTCTTTCTCCAGCACGGTGACTTGTGCGCCGGGAAATCTCCGACCGAGCTTGAGCGCCGTAGCGAGACCTACGATCCCTCCGCCGACCACAATGATTTTCTTTTCCTTCATAATTCAATCCAGCCAAGCCGAGCTTGGTCTGAATTGTCGGGCAAAGTTACACGCCCGCTCGCAAACCTTGCAATCAAAAGGCTCGCGTTCCTTTGCGCGCAAAACTCCCCGCCGCTCCGCTTGCTTCGACACAGACCGTTCGTTATCGTCCCGGCATGTCGCTGAAAATGGTGTTGAATCTCGCCGCCGCAATCACTCTCGGCGCAACTTCCGCCTTGGCGGACCTCGTCGAACTCAAGGACGCAGCCTCCGTTTCGGGCAAAATTCTCGCGGATCGGCGGGACAACGTGGTCGTGGATGTCGGTTACACCGTCCTCGTCATCCCCAAAAGCTCGGTCACCAAAATCATCTCCGGTGAGCAAGTCGTCGCGCCCAAGCCTTCTGCATCTGGGAAAAAATCTCCGCCCGCAAACACAACCCAGCCCATCGCGATCTCTCCTGCCACCTCCGTCGAGCATGGGCTTTATTCCGTCGGCAGCAAATTTGGCGGCGAACGGAATGTGCGCGATCTCGTCAATCAACTCGGCGAAGCCGTGGTTCAAGTCCGCACGCCCGGCGGGCTGGGTTCGGGATTCTTCCTCAACGAAGATGGATTCCTTATCACCAACTTCCACGTCATCGAAGGCGAGACTCAGATCACCATCGAGGTTTATCATCAGAAGAATGGCCAGCTCGAACGCCACACTTACAAGCAAGTCCGCATCGTGGCCATGAACAAATTCGCCGATCTCGCATTGTTGCAGATCGAGGATAAGGACGCGCCCAAGTTCAAAAACATCCAGATCGGCAGCGGTGACGCACTCTCCGTGGGTGAACGTGTGTTCGCCATCGGCAGCCCGCTCGGTCTGGAACGCACTGTCACAGAGGGAATCCTCAGCACCAAGACGCGGCAGATCGGCGGCGATCTTTATTTGCAGACCACCACACAGATCAATCCCGGCAACAGCGGCGGGCCATTGTTCAATCTCCTCGGCGAAGTCGTCGGTGTCACCAACATGAAGATCACCGCTGGTGAAGGACTCGGCTTCGCGATCCCGTCCGAGATGGTGCGCCACTTCCTCGATCATCGCGACGCCTACGCCTACGCCAACGACAATCCCAGCAATCCGTTCCGTTATCTCGAACCGCCCAGCCGCACGAAGCTTAAGGCTGATGACAACTGATCTGCAATGACGAGACTTCGCGCATGGTCAGGAAAAATATGGAGTGCGGTGACTTGTCACCGCTTTTCCGCTTTGGCGACTTGTCGCCAAAGCAGGGCCGCGCAGAGCGGCCCGACGAAGATGTTGGATGCGTCTCTCATGTTTGACGGCGACAAGTCGCCTCGCGAAAGCGTGGACAAGTCCACGCACTCCATATTCCACAGCGACGCCAACACACTCATCTGATTACTTCTTTCACAATCACCAACCGCCATTCCTCCCATGATTAAACAATTATTTTTCATCACCCGCGCCGCGCTGGTTCTCGCCGGCCTGCTTTTCTTTTCAACC
>JAYUAV010000497.1:0-2164 GCA_043741175.1 Verrucomicrobiota bacterium | reverse complement strand
TGAAACCGGGAAAGCCATTTTGAGAACACGCTCCAATCCCATACCCTGTCAGATGCAATGAGCAAACCAGCCAAATCACAATGGGATTTCGGTGAACTGTTTCCCACCGAACAGACGCGGCGCGTGCTTTCCGTCAGCGAACTCACGACGCAGGTCAAACGCCTGCTCGAAAAACAGATCGGCTCGGTCTGGGTCAGTGGCGAGATCACCAATCTGCGCGCGCAGTCTTCGGGACACATTTACTTCACGCTCAAGGACGGAGCAGCGCAGTTGAGTTGCGTGCTGTTCCGCAACGAGTCCGTGCCGCATCGCGAGTTGTTGCAGGACGGCCAGAAGGTTTTGGTTCAGGGCGAAGTGACCGTGTATGAAGCGCGCGGGCAATATCAACTGCTCGTTCGCGCGGTGGAGTTGCAGGGCGTGGGCGCGCTGCAACTCAAGTTCGAGCAACTCAAACAGAAGCTCGCCACGGAAGGATTGTTCGCGCAGGAACGCAAACGTCCGCTGCCGCGCTATCCGCAACGCATCGGCATCGTGACATCGCCGACGGGCGCGGCGATCCGCGATGTGCTGCATGTCATCCAGCGACGTAATCCCGCGCTTGAAATCATCCTCGTGCCGTGTCGCGTGCAGGGAGATGGCGCGGCGCGGGAGATTGCGGAGGCGATACGATTGTTGAATGAGTTCAATGCTCGTAGCAGCCGATCACCGCAGTCGCGGGACGGGCGTGAGGAGGCTCAAACTGAAGTCGGTGAAGGAAGTCAGAGCCTCCTTACGTCGGCTGCTACAAATTATTTGGATTTGATTCTCGTCACGCGCGGTGGCGGTTCGCTGGAAGATTTGTGGGCGTTCAATGAGGACGCGGTTGCACGAGCCATCTTCGAGTCGGCGATTCCCGTCGTGTCGGCGGTCGGGCACGAGATTGATTTCACCATCAGCGATTTCGTGGCGGATTTCCGCGCGGCTACTCCGAGTGCGGCGGCGGAGATCATCACCGAGGGGGTTTTCGCGAGTCGCGAATTTGTGGCAGGCGCGATGGAGACGATGAGTTTCCGCGTGCGGCAACAGGTGGCGCAAGCGCGCGAGGATTTTAATAATATCGCGCAACGCATGGCTCGCGCACATCCGCAGCGGCGATTGGATGAGCAAGCGCAACGGCTGGATGATCTGCTGTCGGGGTTGGTGCGATGCGCGAAGCAAGGCACACGAGAGCGGCAAGTGATGGCGCACAATCTGACGACGCGCGTATTACGAGTGCGACCGGGACAATTGGTAAAACAGCGGCGCGAGGAGTTGCGATTGGCGAAGCGGCAGTTGCGCGAGCGCGGGCGGCATCAACTGGCAAACGCGCGCAATCTTTTTGCGACACAGGACGCGCGGCTGAGATTGCTCGGGCCGGAGCAGGTGTTGTCGCGCGGTTATTCCATCACGACAGACGCAACGACGGGCGAAATTCTTCGCGATGCCAAGCGCGTGAAGACCGGGCAGCGATTGAAGACGCGGCTCAAGTCAGGTGAGATTGAGAGTCGCGTCGAAAAATAGTTTCGGGAACTTCAGGGATAAACCACGCGATAGTACCGCTGGGTATTTGTCGCGGGTGTGTTGGTGAATGAGATCGTCGCGTTCGGAGAAACAACCGTGCCGAGCGTAGTCCAGTTTGTTTGCGCGAGGTTCGTGCTGGTTTGAACCGTGTAAGTGAGATTGCTCAATCCCTGCCATTGCATCACTCCGGCGAGCGGCATCGTCAGCACGGGTTGCGGCACGATGAGGGTCAACGCCGCATTGGAACTGGTCGTGAAACCAGCGCTGTTGCTGACGACGACTGAATAACTGCCGACATGTGCGGGCTGCACATTGCTGCGCGTATAGCTGCTGGAGGTTGCGCCACCGATGTCCGCAAGGTTGAATCGCCATTGATAGTTGAGAGGCGCAGTGCCGTCCGCGCCGACGGTGAAGGTGATGTTGTCGCCCTGGGATGCCGACTGGCTTACGGGCTGGTTGGTGATGGTGGGGGCGGTGCCGCTGACAATCGGCACGCCAGAAATCGTCACCATGTCAAAGCGGACGGTGCCAGCCGTGCCGTATGTCGTACCAGCGGCGACGTAGTTGGAATTGTTATTTCCCGTGGCAGAGCTTTCGAATTCGGCGACGATGCGAATGCCGAAGT
>JAYUAV010000496.1:0-3559 GCA_043741175.1 Verrucomicrobiota bacterium | reverse complement strand
GAACAGCCCCTTTTAGGAATCGCGTGGGTTCGCAGCGCTAAAGCCCCCGATCATCCCGAAGGCTACTCGCTGACCATTGACCGGCGCGGCGTACGCATTGAATACCACGAAACGGGCGGATTACGCGCCGCCGGGGCGACGTTACGTCAATTGCTCTGCGAATACGGTCGTCGGCTGCCCTACCTCAAGATTTGCGACTGGCCGGATTTTACGCGACGCGGCGTGATGCTCGACATCTCGCGCGGGCGCGTGCCAAAACTGGAGACGTTGCTCGATCTCGTCGAGCGGCTGGCGGATTTCAAGATCAACGAGTTTCAGCTCTACACGGAACACACGTTCGCGTATCGCCGCTACAAATCCGTCTGGCAAAGCTGGGGCGCGCTCACGGCGGCGGAGATCCGCACTCTCGACGCGCGCTGTCGCGAACTCGGCATTGATCTCGTGCCGAACCAGAACTCTTTCGGCCACCTGCGCTATTTCCTCGAACATCCCAAGGTCAAGAAACTCGCGGAGGTCTCCAAGCCCTACGAAGGTTCGACCGGAGATTTCCTGCGCTTCCCCACTACGCTCGCGCCCAACAACCCCGGCACGATCAAATTCATCGGCAAGCTCTACGATGAGTTGCTGCCGAACTTCTCCAGCAAGTTCCTCAATGTCGGCTGCGATGAGACGTGGGACTTGGGCCGCGGTCAAAGCAAGAAGTTGTGCGAGTGGCGCGGCAAAGGTCGCGTCTATGTGGATTTCCTGAAACAGATTCAGCGCGAAGCCGCGAAGCGCGGTCGCCGCATGATGTTCTGGGGCGACATCATTTTGAATCACCCGGAGCTGATCAAGAGCCTCCCAAAAAATCTCATCGCGCTAAACTGGGGTTATGAGATCAATCATTCGTTTGAGAAGGACGCGGCGACGTTTGCGAAATCCAAAGTCCCGTTCTACGTCTGCCCCGGCACAGCGACTTGGATGACGCTTCTTGGCCGTCACGACACAGCGTTTGAAAACTTGCACCTCGCCGCTGAAGCCGGACGCAAGCACGGCGCGCTCGGCTATCTCAACACTGATTGGGGCGATGGCGGTCATCCACAGCCACTCGCCGTAAGCTGGCCGCTTTATCTTGCAGGTGCGGCGCACAGTTGGTGCAGCAAGACCTACGATCAAAAACTTCTATGCCCGTTCTGAGCCGCGACATCTTTGAAGACCCTACACAGCGCGTCGCGAAAGCCGCCATCGCGCTCGGATTTGCACATCGGAAGTTTGATTACCTTGAATCGAACATTACTCCTTTCGGCGCCGTCATCGCCGCACCGCCGCCGGAGACGCGCGAATTGTTTTGCCGTAGCGGGTTGAAGTATTACGCGCGCATCAAGCCCAAGAACATCCGCGCCGCGCTGGCGGAAGTTGAGAAGCAACGCGCGCTTCTCGCCAAAACCAAATCCATCTCCAAATCCGGCATGATGCTAAAAACAGAACTCGATCTCGCCGCGCGAATGGCGGCGCAGTCGTGTCACATCATGCTTTGGCAACAAGCGTTGGCCGCAGGAAAGACCAAGGAAGCCCAACAACTTGCCCGCGCCGGCATCAAAGCGCTGCAACAGATCGAGAACACCTACAACGCTTGCTGGCCTTGGCGCAACAAAGCGACGTCCGCCAAATCGTCACCGTTCCTGAAATGGCGGATCGAAGATTACCGCCGCAGCAAGCTGCATTTCCCGCCGGAAGTTGCGCGAGTGACGAAGGCAAAGACTTACGCGGCGGAATAAGACGAGGGAGAGCTTGTCGCGCTGTGACAAGCAGCACCCCTGTCAGGAGCGCAATCTGCGTGGCGCACAATAGCCGGACGACAACACCTCGATTCTCAACACACCGAAACCAACGTCCGTGCCGCAACTGGCTTGAAGCAGTATTCGATACCTTGGCCAACCTCACTTCTCCCTACCGGGGCGGATAGAGCTTTTTCTTTGCAAGGAATTGTTCGCGATGCCTGCATTGCTTGGATAGCTTTGTCGTCGTCGAATTTTAGCCATGTCGTTCTCATTCATATTTCTCGGCAGCGGCACGTCGCAGGGCGTTCCGCTCATAGCCAATGATTGCTCCCCGGAGTTTCTGGCGAATCCAAAGAACTGGCGCACGCGCTCGTGCATCTACGTGACCACGGACGAAACCAGTTTACTTGTGGATGCCCCGCCTGATTTGCGGATGCAATGCCTGCGCGAAAACATCCGCAAGGTGGACGCCGTCGTCTTCACCCACAGTCACGCGGATCACATCATGGGTCTGGACGATTGCCGTCGCTTCTGCGATCTGCGCGGCGGAGACACGCTGCCGATCTACGCGAACGCGGAAACCATGGAAGACTTGCGTCGCGTGTTTCAATACGCCTTCCACGATGGCCCGTGGCCCAGAGGTTATTTCAAACCAGATCAGCGGGTCATCACCGGGCCGTTCACGCTCGGCGATCTTGTGATAACTCCCCTGCCCTTGCCACACGGACGATTCGTCACGTACGGTTATCTCTTCACGCAAAATGGGAAAAAACGTCTCGCGTATCTGAACGATTGCAAAGAAGTCCCCGAAGCCGCACTCGAACAAGTTCGCGGTGTCGAGATCGCCGTGCTGGATGCGTTGCGTTTCGCCCCGCACCCGACTCACATGTGTCTCGACGAAGCCTTGACCACTGCCCGGCGCATCGGCGCGGACAAAACTTATCTCACGCATCTCACACATGATTACGATCATGACAAAGCGCAGGCAGAGTTGCCGCCCGGCGTGTGGTTCGCGTGGGATGGGTTGAAGGTGGGGATCAGAAGTTGATGAGAAAACGTTTTACGTGTTGCGTTGAGCGTCAAGTATTCGACGACGACTTCACACTTACTTGACGCAACACGGACTACGAAACACGCTACCAACAATGATCAAACGATTCCAAAACTTAACCGCCACCCTCCTGCTACTGGCCTCCGTCGCCACGAGTTTCGCCAGTGGCGATGAAGTCGTGGTGATCTACAACTCGCGCCTGCCGGAGTCCAAGGCTCTCGCAGACTTTTACGCGCGCAAACGCGAGGTGCCCCAGCAACAGATTCTCGGCTTCAACATGACCGACGGCGAAGAGATGTCGCGTGAGGAATTTCGCAACGACCTCCAACGTCCGCTCGCGAAGAAGCTCGAAGACCTCAACCTCTGGCGCACCGGACGCGGTGATCTTCCCGGCACGAACGGCACACGCGTTCGCGTCACACGCAAAGTTGTCGAGTCCAAGATTCGTTACGCAGTTCTCTGCTACGGCGTGCCGCTCAAGATTCGCCGCGACACAACGCTGACCGAAGCCGAGGAAGCCACGATGCGACCAGAGTTGCGTCGCAATGAAGCCGCCGTGGACAGTGAACTCGCGTGCCTGCCGTTGACTTACTCCGGTTACACGCTCGCCGGTCCGCTTGTGAATATTTTTTACAGCACGACGAATGCGAGTCAGTTGCACCCAACGAATGGCGTGTTGATCGTCGCACGACTCGATGGCCCGACGCCTGCAATCGCGCGTGGACTTGTCGAGAAAGCATTGCAAACC
>JAYUAV010000495.1:0-1505 GCA_043741175.1 Verrucomicrobiota bacterium | reverse complement strand
GTCGGCAGGGCATGTCGCTCCGTGCGCGCCGGGCAGAGGGCTGCCAGCCCTTCCAACCGTCTTCGCCAGTCGCCGCGTGTAATAACCGCTGCCACAGCCAATGTCCGCCACCGATTCACCGGGTTTGAGATTGAGCGCGGGCACAAGCAAATCCGTGCGCTCCTCCTTCTCGCGTTCGGGTCGCTCCAACCAGTCCGCTGCTTCGTGTCCCATGACATGCGCGATCTCGCGTCCCATGTAAAATTTGCCGATCCCGTTCGGATCATGCGCCGCGCGGGTTTCGTAGCGCGGTGCAGTCGTGGTCGTATTGGTTTCGGCGGCACGATTCGGCACGACCGCAAGATTCATCATCGCAATGGAAACGAGCCACGGCACGAGCCACGAAACTCGGTGAACTTTGATAAAAGATCGCATGGTTATGGGGATTTGTTGTTTGCTCTCACGTCGCCATCCGGGAATTACACCCGAACTATCGCCCTGACATTCCGGCTTCTGTTAAAACTCAATCGCCTCGTTGGACTTGCCGCATTGGGAACAGCGGGAACGATCCACGTCGGGATCGTCGGTATAAACGAAGCCGCATTTCTCGCAGCGGAAAATCCGGTCTTCACTCGCGCTGGGACGGAAACGCCGCCGCCGCATCTCGGAATAAATCGTCAACGCCACCAACCCGCCGAGCAGCAGCGTCACGTAACTGAAGATGAGCGTGGAGGCGGACATCACGGGGTTACGGCAGGCGCGTTGGTTTTGGGAAGCGTCTGCCACTCGAAGATGAGCATTCCCTTGGTGAGCGTGTCGCTGGGGTCTTGCACTTTGTTGAACTTGGCATCGCGCGCGAGCTTCAGCGCGAGTTGATCCGCCAACTTTGATCCGCTGCCTGGACGTTGCAACACAGGCGAAAAAACATTTCCGCGCGAATCCACAAACACACTCACAAGTGTGTTTGTCAGCGGATCAGCAGACGTCCACGATTGAAGGTTTGCAGGCTCGTTCACCAGACGTCTTCCCGTGAGGCCACTGACGCGCAACTGGGAGTCACGCAGGGACGTATCAAAAGTTTCTATGGGTTCAACCGTGGTGTATTGCACGGAGGGCAGTGATGGAATCTCAAGTCGCGGGGAAGCGTTTGAGTTTGCGAAGCGGAGAAATGTTTGACCAAGTTGTTGCACGGGCAACGCGAGCAGGCGCGGCGGTTCAGTCCAGCGGAACGGTGTGAACGCGATCTGCGGAAGTCGCAGCCATGTGGCCGCAGCGAAACCGCGCGGGTGCGGCAGCGCGAAGAGTGTGGGATCGTCGAGCTGCTGAAATTCATTGAGGCGAGTGGTCATCTCCATGGCGGGAGCATTTTTCACTCGGCGCAACTCAATCTGCTTCCGGCTGCCGAGCGCGTAGATCAAGCCGATGTGTAAGCCAAATACGAACGTGATGGCGACAATCCAGCGTATGGCCGACCACGTTTTATCCTGCGAATCCAGCGCGTCAGCGGGCGATGGCGTGTCTTGTGG
>JAYUAV010000494.1:0-2166 GCA_043741175.1 Verrucomicrobiota bacterium | reverse complement strand
CTCGTTTTGATGTGGGTGTTCAAGGTGTTGACTCAGCCGAGTGTAAAAGCCCTGTTTCAATCGCGTCGTCCGGCACTGCCCGGGGTTGAATGGGCTGTGTTGTTAGGGGTCATTCTCTTCTCCTACGCGGTGACTTCCCAAATTGGAATACCGCAAAATATTCTCAAACAAAGCCCAGCAGCCACTGAGATTACAAACGTATCGTCGAATCCATATCTTGCCTCGCTGGAAACCTGGTCGCCCACGTTCGCGCCGGGCGAGAAAGTGGACTTGAACAAGATTCGCGATGAGATCAAATCGCGGATGGACACAGGCGATCACGAAGAGGCGTTGCAGCGGCAGCTTTGGTATTTCAATCACGCGCTCGAACAGGGCGAGGTGAATCCCGTGCGGCTTTCCTTCGGCATCTCCCACTGGCGGGAACTCGGGCGGCGTTATCCCAAGGCGCAGCAGGCATTGAAGGAGATTCGCGACCAGAAAACCCGCGAGTTTGCTGCTGGGCGCGGGCATTTCGACCTATTCCAGGAAGTGGAGGCGTTGAATCGCGAGTTGCAGGATGATACGGCCACGTTGGAATTATTTCAACGTATCGAGAAACAGGACGCGGCGTTGGCGGAGCAATGCCGGATCGTCGTCCGCAGCATGGAGAATCGAAAGGCTGGCAAATCTACCGCTGCAACAAATCTATTCTTCGGCCCGGTGGTGGAGCGGGCATGGACTAATGCCGCCATGATTGATTTTGACTCAGGTAAAGTTTTCGCTGACCTGCCCAAACCGGTAACCAAGGAGGAAATTGGCGCAGTATTTAACCGGATGGCAAAGGAGGGATTGGATTTAGGCTATTTCCAGAGAGAGGGAATGTTCACTGCTGGTATGAAAGTTAAGAATCTGAAAGAGGCTGACTGGACAAACATGACAGCGGACATTTTATCATACGCGCTGGTCGAGTCGCCAGACTATGACATGACAAGGACGCTCAATGCAGGTGCGGGCGGCTTGAACTACGGCGACAATGTTCCGTTTGTTTACGGGTTTCAATCTAGGACGGGTGGCGTGGGCATTTTCCAAATCACCGGCTTTACCGAGAACCCGCGCGGCGTGAGGGTTCGTTACAAGCTGGTGCAGTCCGGCGACGGAAAAAATTAACCACGGATGTACACGGATAAACACGGATGGGAGAGGCAATGTAGCGGCAGGCATCTTGCCTGCCGTAGAGCCGTGGCTTCCAGCCCGGCGGAATGAAACGTCGCCGATCGTGGGCGCGTTGAAACTTTGAACGTCATAAAAAAATCGTGCGCCAATCCGGGCGGCAAGATGCCGCCCTCTGGTTAAAATAATTTGAGTTCCGAATCTTCAAATCAATCCAGCGCGCCCGGCGACATCTTCGCCACGACGCATTGGACGGTCGTGCTCGCTGCGGGCAAACGGCACACACCGCAATCAGATCACGCGCTGGAGGAGCTTTGCCGCGCTTACTGGTTTCCGCTCTACGCCTACGTGCGGCGGCGAGGTCACGCCAAGGCGGATGCGGAGGATTTGGTGCAGGCGTTCTTCGCGCGGTTTCTCGAAAAGAATTATCTCGAAGGCTTGAGCGCGGAGCGTGGACGGTTTCGCGCGTTTCTGCTGGCGTCGTTGAAACATTTTCTCGCGAACGAATGGGATAAGTCGCAACGCCAGAAACGCGGCGGTGGCGCGGAGCATCTCTCGTTGGACTGGCAGACGGCGGACACGAAATTCCAAGTCGCCGCCACGAGCGAGCCGAGTCCTGATAAGGCGTTTGATCGCGAGTGGGCAGTGGCTTTGCTCGCCAAAGTCATCGAGCGATTGCAGTCGGAGAACGCGGCGGACGGGAAGGGGAAGTTGTTCGATCAACTCAAAATCTTTCTCGCCGCAGGCAAAGGCGAGTCCGCCCACGCCGATGTCGCCAACGCGCTCGGCATGGAGGAAGGCGCGGTGCGGGTGGCGGTGCATCGGTTGCGGAAGCGGTATCGCGTGCTGCTGCGCGAGGAGATCGCCAGCACACTTTCTGATCCTGCGATGGTGGACGAGGAGATGCGCGCGTTGTTCGGCGCGTTTGCGGTGTAGCTTCCAATCAAATCACCGTGCCGTGCGGGATGCTCGCACCCTTCGGGATCACCACGATGCCGTCGCGGATGAAGTAGAGTG
>JAYUAV010000493.1:0-15250 GCA_043741175.1 Verrucomicrobiota bacterium | reverse complement strand
GTGGTGATCGTTCCCCATTCGCCTGCGCCGGGTTCAGTCTGCCCGGGAAGGAGTGCGAGTCGTCGCGCGATGTTCACGTTGTTTGTTTTTCCATCGCCTTCAATTTCCGTGTAACGCAACGAAGCGTAACCGTAACCGCGCGCGAGCATTTCCGTGACCGGCCCAAATTCGGACGGGTGAGTCGAGTTTGTCGCGAGGGCGATGCTGTCAGTGCCGGGAGGGTTTCCGAACAGCAGATGCAACAGCACTGGAGAAGGGGTTTTTGCTTTCGCAGGAAGGTAAAGAACTACATTTAGTTTCGGCGCATCCGGCTCGACTCCCATGCGCCCGACGATGTCTTTTCGGATCGCGGCACCGTTCATGGCGTTGGTATCCGTCGCCACGACTTCAAACTTCATCTTCGGCGCGGTGTCGGGAACGCGACCGAAGATTTCAGTTTCGTAAAGCTTGAGGATTTCTGGTCGGCGCAGTTTGAACCACGTCTCCGCATCGGGCATTGGCTTGCCGTTCAGCAACACGAGCGGATCAGGCAGGGTGTAATTTCCGACGTTTGACTCGTCGTAGTTTGAGAGGTGACCTGTCGGCGCACGGCGGGGTGTAAGGCCGCTCGCAGCTTCGTGCAACGCCCTGGCGGCGGGCGGAGATTGGGTGACGGCAGATGCGGCTTTTGCCGAGTGGGCGATTCCCGAAACTGACATCGCGAGAGCAATTGCGGAATGAATGAGTAGGTGGCGCATGTATCGGCATAGTTGAACGGAACGATCAAGAAATGCAATCAGCGTTATCTTCGGTTTCAACTTCAAAGTCTGGATTTAATCACTCTGCCAAAAACCTCAATACGTGCCGGTTTTTCACCGTGAGATGCACAAGGATACGGCTGACACTGGCAGGGGGTTTGTTACGTTTAGGAATAGCTCTCTCACGACAAATGGTTGGCTGGACACGTTGTAAACCATCTGTGGATGCTGACAATAAATTGAAATGACTCTATGATCGAAACCACGAACACCCCAGCCAAACTGCGTTCAGACGAATCCACCCGACGCGATGCCTTCACACTCATTGAACTTCTGGTGGTCATCGCCATCATCGCGATTCTCGCAGCGATGTTGTTGCCTGCACTGGCAAAAGCGAAGGATAAGGCTAAACGAATCAACTGTGTGAGCAACCTCAAGCAAATCGGCTTGGCAATGAATATCTACGCTACGGACAATAATGATTCTCCAGTCGTGACACCAGAAAACGCGAACTACGTTGATGCCGAAACGGGCATCACGACTGGCAGTCGCGCGGGATCCGCGCTGTGGGATGTTCCAAAGATGGCGGCTGACGCTCTGACCCAAAACGGCGGTAAACGAAACATTCTCTACTGCCCTGGCTACAATGCAGGCATTGGCAACGCGAATTTCTGGTGGAGTTTTAATGGTGGCGCGCAGGATTATCGCGTGACGGGGTATTGCTTTCTAATGGAACGCAAAGATGCGCGCGGCGGTCGCCCGGCTCCGATTATTCGTCCATTTCCTAGAGCATTTGTCTCAAAACTCGCTCAAAACGTCACCAACAGTTTGTCCATCAGCGATACTGAACTGGTCGCCGATGTGACAATCTCAGAGGGGACAGGTACGGCGAATGACAATTGGGTAGATGTAGTCAGTGCCAACAGAGGAGCAGTGATTGATGGCAAAACTTTCAATGGATTTCGTCCCAGCCACATGAGCGGACCAAAACCACAAGGTGGCAACATCCTGTACCAAGACACGCATGTGAGTTGGAAAGCTTACAACAAAATGGTTTGCGCTGTGGACTGGAGCAGCGCACGTCACTGGTGGTGGTGATCAGTTTATTATCAGACACCTGAAAAGCCGCACCCCTGCTTGTTCGGAGGGGTTGTTTCATTAAATGAATACTTACATGACTCGAAAAATTATCTTTGCAACAGCATCCATCATGTTGCTGGTTTCCAACGCCTCCGCCGCACTGCTCGCCTACGAGCCGTTCACCAACTCCGTCGGCACGGTCATTATCGGATCGGGTGATGGCGCGGGTTTCAATGGCGTGTGGCAATCCAACAGCAGCACTGGCGTCGCCACCAATCTCGGTTACGGATTGAGCTACACGGATGCGGCCAGC
Organism: Verrucomicrobiota bacterium; assembly: GCA_043741175.1. Lineage (GTDB taxonomy): Bacteria > Verrucomicrobiota > Verrucomicrobiia > Limisphaerales > JADLHS01 > JADLHS01. Next base: position 13,120 of record JAYUAV010000493.1, on the reverse strand, counting down.
AATTCACTCGTCACCGCTGGAGGTTCGGGATTTTTCCAGGGCGGCACGACTGGCACATCGGGAAACAGCATGCAACCGATCCGCCTGTTCAATTTCAGTCGCGGCACCAACGGCACGGACTCCACGACGACATGGATCAGCTTTCTTATGTTCCGCACCGGACCGACCGGCACGCTCGCGGGAAATCTCTACGGTCGCGGCGCAAACGTCCCGCACGACATCAACACCGGCGCGTTGCAAAAACTCGCCATCGGCAACGGCAGCGGTGCGGGTTCAAACACTGTGGCTCTCATCCCCGTGGGTAGCGGCGCAAACATCAAAGGCGCGACAAATATCTACGGCGGAGTCACAAACTTCGTCGTTGTTCGCATTGATCACATCGCTGGCGCGGCCAACGACAATGCGTATCTCTTCGTGAATCCATCGCTCGCCACTGAGCCTTCTACGAACAACGCAGGCGCGATCTCCACGAACGCGTTTGATTATTCCTTCGACCGCGTCCGCGTGTTCGCCGGCGGTCAAAGCAGCGCGGCGCAGCCGTATGCCGAGTTGATCCTCGATGAATATCGCATCGGAGAAACCTTTGCCGACGTCGCACCCATTTTCGGCAATGCGCCGCCCGTCGTCACTGGGCCGTTGTTGATCACGAATGCTTTCCTCACTACGGGCAACATTGTTTTATCCGGTAAAGGCGGCTCGAACAACGCGTCCTATTTCGTCCTCGCCACGCCAAACATCACCACGCCGTTGACCAACTGGTTACCCGTGGCGACGAACACTTTTGACGCGGCGGGAAATTTCATTGTCACAAATCCTACCGCGCCGGGTGCGCCTCAACAATTCTTCCGCCTGCTCTCCGGCAATCTCCCGTCCACCCCGCTCATCCCGCCCACGATTTCGACTCAACCAACAAACCAAACCGTGAGCGACGGGCAAGCTGTCACGATTGTCGCCACTGCGGCGGGAAGCGCGCCGTTCGCGTATCAATGGTTCTTCAACGTGACCACGCCGCTGCCAAATGGGACGAATGCGACTTATGGAATCGCCAGCGCGCAGGCTGTGAACGAAGGGAGTTACACGTTGCGAGTGACGAACTCCGCTGGTTCAGTTACGAGCGTCGTTGCGACGTTGACCGTGAATGTTCCGCCTTCCGTCACCACGCAGCCGACCAGCCAGGCCGTGACCGTGAGCAACGCGGCCACGTTCACAGTCATCGCTGCGGGCGACGCGCCGTTGCGCTATCAATGGTATTTCAACACGAACACCGCGTTGCCGAATGCGACCAATGCGACGTATGCAATCAGCAGCGCGCTAACAAACAACGCGGGGAGTTACTCGGTGATCGTGACAAACAACTTTGGCTCGGTGACAAGTTCGGTTGTCACGCTCACGGTTACGATGAATCCTGTGCTACTCGCGGGCGCGTTCTTTGTTTCGCCGTCAGGCAACGACGCGAATCTCGGCACGGTAGCGAGTCCGTTTCTCACGATCTTGAAAGGTTTGAACACCATTACTACGAGCGGCACGGTTTATCTGCGCGGCGGCACTTACACGCAGCCGTCGAAACTTTCACTGACACGCACTGGAATCACCAACGGCGCAATCCGGCTCTGGGCTTATCCGGGCGAGACACCTGTGGTCAACAGCAGCGGCAACACCTCGGATGGATTCAGCATCAGCGGACGCCATTATCATCTAAAAGGAATCACGATCACGCTCGCTGGACACAACGGCATCAACATCTCCGGTCACTCGAACCTCGTGGAGAATTGCGTCACCCACTCGAACGGCAACACGGGATTGCATATCACGGGCAGCACATCTGGAACTACGTTTCCGTCCTACAACCTGATCCTTAATTGCGATTCTTATTTGAATTATGATCCTCCAATTGGCGGCAATGCTGACGGCTTCAGCGCGAAGTGGGACATGGGTCCGGGAAATGTTTTCCGTGGCTGTCGCGCATGGTGGAATTCTGACGACGGCTGGGATTTTTGGATGGCGAATTCGCCTCTGGTGATTGATCAGTGCTGGGCGTTTTACAACGGGACGAACTACTGGGGCGATCCGGCGTTCAACGGGAATGGCCAGGGCTTCAAACTCGGCGGACAATACACGGCAGCACCGCATCGGTTGCTGCGCTCGATGGCGTTCCGCAACAAATCCGGAGGCATTGATCAGAACAACAACACTGCCGGGCAGACCGTGGACAACAACACGAGCTGGGGCAATTACGGAAAAAACATCAACCTGTCCCATAACTCAACCAACGCGCCGATGTCTGGGAATCATGTGGTGCGAAACAATCTTTCTTTCAACGGCGGCAGCCCGGACAGTTTTTGGCCGGGAACTCTTTTTACGAACAACAATTGGCAAGTCTTCACCAATCCCATCGTCAGCGCGAGTGATGTTCTCAGCGTGGATACAAGCGTCGTCACTGCGCCACGCAACGCCGATGGCTCGCTCCCCTACTGGCCGTTCCTGCGACCCGTGCCCGCCGGAAGATTGATAGACAAAGGCGTGATTCTGACAGAACCATTCACTGGCGTGTCACCAGATTTGGGCGCGTTTGAGGATGGGTTGTGATGGCTTTAGTCGAACAAATGTGATGGAGAGAAACGCGCAAAGGACGCAGAGAATCGCAGAGTAGAGACGGGCATGGCCAACGCACCGTTTGATGATACTCTCCGGAAAGAAATTCTCTGCGCTTCTCCGCGTTCTCAGCGTTTGTTCCGTTCTAATTCAACTGCATGGATTCGGTTAAGGTCGTGTCTCACCGCCGAAATAATCCGTTGTTGTGTGAATCAAACCGGCATGAGAACAAAAAAACCACGGCTTGCGCCGTGGCTTTGAAATGTTTCAGCGAGTGAGTTACTCGGCTTTCTTGCTCTTCTTTTCGCCTTTGGCAGCGGCCTTGGGTTTTTCTTCAACGGCGACTTCCACCTTGTCTGTGCGCTTGCCGCGCTTCTCAGTGCGAGGAGCTTCCGTTGCTGCTTCGGCGACGGATGCAATCACGGGTGTGGTGCTTTCGACGCGGATCTTGAGCTTGCTCTTGACCTCGGCGTGCAGGTGCAATTCCACTTCGTGTTCGCCCAGAGTCTTGATCGCGGTCTCAATGTAAATCTTGCGCTTGTCGAGCGTGACGTCGAACTGATGCTTGAGTTCGTCGGCGATCATGCCAGTGGTGACGGTACCGAACATCTTGCCATCTTCGCCCGCCTTGACCTTGACCACGCAGACCAGCTTGGTCAACCCCTTGGAGAGTTCGGTCATGGTGTTGAACTCGTGGGCTTCGCGTTCGGCGCGGCGCTTACGCAACGCTTCGAGGCGGCGCTTGTTCGCGCCACTCACCGGGATGGCGAGGTGTTGCGGGAAAAGATAATTGCGCGCGTAACCAGCAGCCACGCGAACTTGATCAGATTCACCGCCGAGTCCGACGATGTTATGTGTGAGGATGACTTCTGTCTTTGCCATAAAATTTGTGGATAGTTGAGAGTGGATGGTTGATGGGATAACTCCCTAAATTTTCAGAATGGGACGTCGTCGCTTTCGGGCGGGCCATCGCCTTCCAACGGTTCGCCCGCAGGTGCAGCGGCGGGAGCGGGACGTTGGGCACGAGGTGCAGCAGCGGGTGCTGATGCACCGCCTTCTCCACCACCGGGCGCGCCGCCGAGAAATTGAACGGTGTCTGCGACAACACCGAGACGACTCCGCTTCTGGCCGGTTTGCTTGTCGTCCCATTGATCGAGCTTCAAGCGACCTTCTACCAAAATCGGGCGACCTTTACGCATGTATTGGCCGACATTTTCCGCCGTGCGACCGAACACGTCCACATCTACAAAGGTTACTTCTTCCTTTTTTTCGCCCGCTTCGTTCGTCCAGACACGATTCACGGCGATGCCAAACTTGGCTATGGCCATCCCTTTGGGTGTGTAGCGCAATTCAGGATCGCGCGTCAGATTTCCCATCAGGATGACTTTGTTGAAGCTGGCCATAGACCGGGCGGTAAATTACTTGGCGGGCTTGATTTCGGGAGAGTTCGTGAAGATCACGCGAAACACTTCTTCATTGATCGCGAATTTGGCTCGCAGCGTGGCGATCAACGCGGGCGCCGCTGTGAAGATGACGTTGGCGTAAAAGCCTGACGTGTGCTTCTTGTCAGCCACACGCAAGAACGTTTTGCGTTCCATCTTCTGGACGGTTTCAATTTTGCCACCGGCCATGGCGATTTCTGCAGAAATTTTGTCGAGGGCGTCTTTGATGCCTTCTTCTTTTCCTGCCGTGTTCAAGATGAACAAACCTTCGTATCGTTTCACTGCTTCTTTCCTTCGTTGTTGGAGTCTTCTATGACTCCGTTAAATTGACTCATCGCTTTCTGCAACCCGTGCTTCAGCCAGGTTTCAACCTGATCCGCCGCACGCGTCAAAATCTTTTCCATCAGCACCACCTCCGTCGCGCTTAACTTCCCCAGCACATGCCCCACAATCTCGCGCCGACTGTCCTTGCGTCCGATCCCGATCCGCAATCTCGCATATTCTCGCGAACCCATATGTTGCTCGATGGACCCCAACCCATGATGTCCACCACTACTGCCGCTGGGTCGCAAGCGGATTTCTCCGAGCGGCAAATCCGCATCGTCCACCGCCACGATCAACTTCGTCAGCGGCAACTGATAAAACTTCACCAACGCGCCGACCGCTTCCCCGCTCAGATTCATGAACGTCTGCGGCTCGCACAACACCAACCGCTTTCCGTCCCGTTCCGACTTTGCGATGCGCGATTGAAACTTCTTTTCGTTGTTCCAATTGGCCCGCCAGCGGTTCGCCAGCATTTCCACCAACATGAACCCGGCGTTGTGTCGCGTCTTCGCGTACTCTCCGCCCGGATTTCCCAGTCCCACGATGAGAAACAAATCTTCCATACGCGGGAGGGGTGCGGCGATTCACGCAGAGCGGAACCGCCCGACAAATTACTTCTTCGCAGGCGCGGCGGCTTTTTTGTCGCCAGCCGGAGCAGCCTTCGCATCGGCTTTGCCAGCGGCGGCTTTGTCGCCAGCCTTGGCAGGAGTGGCCGTGCCGTCTTCCTTTTTCTCCTTGGTCATTTCCACTTCGCCAGCCGCAGCCACAGCACCTTCCACAGGCGCGACTTCAACTTCGACCTTCGGCATCGCCACAGCGACAACCGTCGTGGATTTCTTGCCCATGATCTCCACGCCTTCGGGCGCTTTGACTTCACCGAGGTGAATGGACTTGCCGACTGCAAGCTCAGTGACATCAATCAAAATTTGCTCCGGCAGATTCTTCGGCAAAGCGCGGACTTTGAGTTTGAAAATAATGTGTTCGAGAACGCCGCCGCCAGTCTTGACGCCGACAGCCTCGCCAGTGGTTTCAACCGGCACCATCACGGTGACCAATTCGTCTTCGGCGACTTCATGAAAATCAATATGAAGAACTTTGCCGCTCAACGGGTGATGCTGGACTTCTTGAACGAGCGCGAGGCGCTTCTTCTTGTTCACGTCCAGGTCCACAAGAATATTCTCGGAGAGAGAATGATTGATGAGGTCAGTCATCTCGCGCCCGACCAGCTCGAGATTTTCGGGCTTGGTCTGACGACCGTAGATCGTGGCCGGGATGCGACCTGCGTCACGGAGTTTTTTAACTTCAGCGCGTCCGTTGACGGAGCGCCCAAATGCATTCAATGGAACTGATTTCATGGCTAAAAGTTTTTTTTGGCAACCGCACTCTAACTGGTGCGCCCGCCTTTTGATTCAAATAGCGAAGTCACCGACGAATTACTGTGAATTCGTTTGATGGCTTCGCCCAATAATCCTGCGACGGACAACGTGGTTATTTTCACACCCCTGATCGCAGGGCGCGTGACTGTATCAGTTGTGATTAGCTCGTCAATCGCCGATTTACGCAATCTTTCGATTCCCTGATCTCCGAGGATGGCGTGCGACACACAAGCGATGATGCGCTTCGCCCCTTTCTTCTTCAGCAACTCCGCGCCTTTGGTCAACGTCCCCGCCGTCTCCGTCAAGTCGTCCACGAGCAAAACATTTTTCCCGCGCACTTCGCCAATGATCGCCACGGACTCAACCTCCGTCGCGCTCTTGCGCCGCTTGGCAATGATCGCCAAATCCGTATCGAGATGCTGCGAGTACGCGTAAGCCATCTTCAACCCGCCCACGTCTGGACTTACCACGACGAGGTCCTTGAGTTTTTTCTTCTCCAGATAGTCATAGATCACTGGCGCGGCATAAAGATGATCCACCGGGATGTCGAAGAAGCCCTGAATCTGCTGCGCGTGCAGGTCCATTGTGAGCAGACGATTCGCACCGGCGGCAACAATCAGATTCGCCACGAGCTTCGCCGTGATGGGAACGCGCGGTTGATCTTTGCGATCCTGGCGGGCGTAACCGTAAAACGGAATCACCGCGGTGATGCGCGCCGCGCTGGAACGCCGCAACGCATCCATCATGATGAAGAGCTCCATCAAGTTGTGATTCGTCGGCGGCGATGTGGGCTGCACCACATAGATATCTTCACCGCGCACGTTCTCATCAATCTTCACGAACGTCTCGCCATCGGGGAACGGCTTGACGGTACACTTACCGAGCTTAATGCCGATGTAATCACAGATGGCGTGAGCGAGAGGTTCGTTGGCAGTTCCGCTGAAAACTTTCACAAGTAAATGATAAGTTGGTTAAAAATAAAAACCGCCCGAAACATCGGGCGTTATGCGGAGCGAACTCTAGCAACGAACCCGCCTCGCGCAAGATGAATGTGCTGGGATTCTCTGGACGTGATGGATTTGAGCCGCATGAGATCAGGGAGCAGCCGCCCTGTAAAACCGGCGAGGCAATCCGGTGGCATTTGGATCAACAAATCGGAAATTTCCGACTTGAGATTCTTCGCCTACGCCGATCAATTCCCAATTCAACAGATTCGTCGAGGCCCATACATGATAAGAGCAATATGCCCCGCCGCTGAAACGCAGATCGAATCCGCCGCCGATCATCGCGCTGTTCGATTGCAATTGTGGGCGCGGCGTTTCACAGCCAGTGCTGATGCGATAAAAGCGTTGGGAGAAAGGTGACGACGTCGCGGCGAGGAACTGGAATATGCCAGCGACTGACTGCGTCGGTAGGCCGAGGTATTCCCACGTCACGAGATTGGTCGAAGCCCAGACGCAGTAGGTGGTGTTGGAATGTCCGGTGAACGTGAGGCTCGTTGCATTGTTGTTGGTGCGCGTGATCCCGGTGATCGTGGGGCGGATGGGCGCGGCGATAGTCAACGTGACTGCGGACGTGGCTGAATTGAACTGTCCGTCGTTGGCGAAGTAGTTGAAATTCGTGTAGGGACTGCCGTAGGCGTTGGCGTGTGGCGCGAAGATGAGCCGGCGTTGCGAATCAGAAACACCGTCGCCGTCGGTCAACAATCCTCCGCGCGTTCCGGCAGCGTATTGATAAAGTTTTCCAGCGGCGGGAATGTTCGCGACTCGATAGATCAGCACATCGGAGTTCGTGTCCGAGCCGGAGAGCGTGACGAGCAGATCGGAATTGGCCGCGCCAAAAAATGAACGCGGCAGCACTGCCGGTCTGACGTTGCCGATGGCAAGGCTTTGGGCTGCGCCTGCCGCGATGGATACCACGTTGCTGAGTCCGACGGGAATCGTCGTCTGGCCATAAGCAGGATTTCCCCAGACAACAACGCTGCCGTCTACGCGCAACGCCATGCTGTGCGAATCGCCCGCCGCAACTGCGATCACATTGGTCGCGTTCGCGGGAACCGTGACCTGCCCATAGGTGTTCAGCCCCCACGCAAACACGGTTCCGTTGGATCGGACGGCGAGACTGTGATAACGCCCCGCCGCCACCGCCACCACGTTGCTCAACGCGGATGGCGGAGACGATTGTCCATATTCATTTCTTCCCCAGCCAACGATTTGTCCATCCGCGCGGAGCGCGAGGCAGTGAGCGCGACTTGAAGCGATGGCAACGACATTGGTTGCGCTGGCGGGGACAGTCCCCTGGCCGAACTCGCTGAAGCCCCACGAGAAAACATTCCCGTCTGAACGAAGTGCAAGGCTGTGATAATCACCCGCACTGATCGCGATGATGTTCGTCGCCGACGGAGGGATGTTTGTCTGCCCAGAATCCGAGTTGCCCCAAGCCGTGAGCGAGCCGTCATGCCGCAACGCCATGACGTGATGCCGCCCGCTCGCAATCGCGACAACTCCGTTCAGCCCCGGCGGGATTTCTGTTTCGCCGAACACATTTTGTCCCCATGAGACAACGCCGCCATCGGCTTTCAACGCAAAGCTGTTGGAGATTCCGGCGGCGATGGCGATCACGTTGCTCAAACCGGCGGGCGTCGTGGCTTGTCCGTTTTGATTGAGTCCCCAACCGGCAACTGTTCCGTCGCTGCGGAGCGCGAGGTTGTGAAGCTGACCTGAAGCGATGGCGATGATGTTGCTCAAACCAGCGGGAGTATTCGTCTGACCATTCGGACTCGTGCCCCACGCCGTGACCGTGCCGTTCGCTTTCAACGCCAGTGCGTGCCAGTCTCCCGCAACGAGAACGACGGTGTTGCTCAAGCCCGGCGGAATTTTCAGAACGCTGTTCCCAAAGCCTCCCCAGGCGGAAACTTTTTCGCCCGTCGTGAAAATGAAATCCCCGCCCAGAGTGATGCCGATGGAATTGCTGGCGACGAGCCGGCTATGAAAATTTACGCTCGCGGTGAGGTTGCTCGTTGCGATGCTCACGCGCACGGGCGCAACTCCGTTTCCGACGTCGAGCGGCGCAGTGGTCTGGCCGTAGCTGGAAGTTTCGCCCCACTCGAACCACGCGGTCGTCGGAGAATTGTTCGGCGTTACCACGCCGTTGAACGTGAGAGCCGTGTTGCCAAGCGGCGTGGTCGGCTGTGCGATGGCGTAAGGTTTCAGGATCGCAATGCCGAGGCTGACGAGCGCGGGAGTGGAATCAGAATCACCATCGTTCGCCACGAAACTGAAGCTCGTGTAAGGCGTGGCGAGAGCATTTGTTTCCGGCGCAAAGATGACGCGGCCTGACGCATCAGCCACCACAGCACCGGGCGAGTTGATCGCCGCGCCGCGACCGTTCGTGGTGAATTGATAAAGCGCACCGGCGGCTGGCAGGCTGGATATCTTGAAACCAAGTTGATCCGCGTTCGCATCCGTGCCGATGAGTTTCAGCACGGTGTCTTGATTGAACAACGCAGGAACGGTTTGAGGGATCGCGACCGGCGGACGGTTGGCAAGCGCAAGCGTGTGATTTTCACCACCAGCCAGCCCGACGCAGAATTCCAAATCCACAGGTGGCGTGGTCTGGCCGTAATTATTCCGTCCCCACCAGACCACCGAACCATCCGTGCGAACCGCAAGACTGTGCGACACACCAGCAGCGATGCTCACCACATTGGAAAGTCCAGCCGGGACGCTGATTTGATTATCGTAGTTGGCCCACCACGCGACTACTGTGCCGTCGTGTTTCAACGCAAGACTGTGGGATTGCCCGGCGGCAATCGCGACGACGTTGCTCAATCCGGTCGGAACGGAGACGAAATCCTGAAAGTCCGCACCCCAAGTAATGACTCTCCCATCGGCGCGCAGCGCGAGATTGTGTACGCCTCCCGCCGCAATCGCCACAACGTTGTTTAACCCGGCCACTTGATTCGTCTGGCCGTAGGCATTCCATCCCCATGCGACGACGCTGCCATCGGCTTTCAACGCCAGACTGTGCGAGCCGCCAGCGGCAATCGCCACCACATCGCTCAAGCCTGATGGAACAGTTGCCTGCCCGTAGCCGTTCCATCCCCACGCAGCGATCGTTCCGTCCTGTTTCAACGCGAGGTTGTGACCCCCACCGCTGGCGATGACGACGACATTACTCAACGAAGCAGGAACATTTGTCTGTCCATATTCGTTGCGCCCCCATGCGACAACCTTGCCGTCCGCTTTCAGCGCGCAACTGGAATTCCATCCGCTCGAAATCGAAACTGCATTGCTCAAGCCGGGCGGAATCGTGGTTTGCGAGTAATCAAAAAATCCCCACGCAGAAACTTTCGAGCCGGTGCGGAACATGTGATTCGGGCCGAACGCAATCCCAGCCTCGTTACTGCAAACGATGCGGCAATGATAAACCGTCGCAGGCAAAAGATTAGTGATGAGAAAATTGATCTGTACGTTTGTGATCCACGATCCGGCATTGAACCACAGTGACGTGTTGCCATACACCGTTGAATTTCCCCACTCGAACCACGCGGTCGTCGGGCGTCCGTTGGGCAAGACTGTTCCGTTGAGCAGGGCATTCGTAGTGGTCAGCGGCGCGGGTGCTCGCGTGAAACATTGCGGCGCTCCGCGAGTTGGTTCGTAGAGATAGAGGTTGTAGTTCGCGCCAGCCTCGACGGAGACGACGTTGCTCAAGCCCGGCGGAAAGTTTGTGTGCGCCACGCTGCCCCACGAGACGATGCTGCCGTCAGACTTCAAAGCCACGCTGTGATATTGGCCTGCTGCGATTGCCCTCACGTTGTTCAACCCTGCCGGGATGTCCAACTGACCGTAGTTGTTCGCACCCCAGCCCACGACGATGCCATCCGAACGCAACGCCAGCCGGTGAGTTGAACCGCAGGCCACGTCAACCACATTGCCCAGGTCGAGCGGCACATCCTGGGAATCATTTCCCGTTCCCCACACGAAAACTTTTCCATCAATCTTGAGTCCGATTCCGATGGATGAACTGCACGAGATCGCGACAACGTTCGTGTTGGTATAGCTGCTTCCCACCGTGAGCGTGCCATCGGCGAACAACGCGACGGTAGAGTAATAAGGTGCTGCTTGAAGATTTATGACGTTGGTTCTCACTCCAGGCTGGGATCCGGGCGGGTATGATGTGTAACCCCAGATTTCTCCAACGCCATCGTCCTTGATGGCGAAGCTGCTGTATTGACTGGCTGCAATGGTGGCGACATTGCTGAGTCCCGGCGGAACGAGGCCTTTATTGAATTCGTTATCGCCCCACGCGACGACGGTACCGTCGGATTTCAGGGCCATATCATGAGTGACGCCGGCATCTATCGCAACGAATCCAGTTTGCGCTCCAGTCACAGGAATCCCGCCTGCCGCACCCCATTTGCCGATGAGGGCGGCCGTGCAAAACAATCTGTCCTGTCCGCGAACCACGCCCGATGAATTGCTCGCCACGACGCGGCAGTGATACGTGCCGCCAAAAACCAGATTGGTCAGCGACGCAGAGAAATGGATCACGTTCGTGCCGTTGCCGAGGTTCGTTGCGGTTGTGATCTGTCCGTAAGTCGTGTTCGTTCCCCACTCGAACCACGCCGTCGTTCCAATCCCGCCGGGATCAATCATGCTGTTGAGCCTCGCGCCATTTCCGCGAACAGGCGCGGCGGGCCGCGTGTAGGCAATCGTTCCCGTGAGCGGGCGACCTGTTGAAGTTTTGGTGAGTGCGTACGTGGCAAAAAGTTGAGAGGCCACCGCCACCACGTCGTTGAGCGCGGGCGAGACGGTGGATTGTTTGTAGAAATTGTCCCCCCAGGCGCGCACCGTTCCGTCCGCCAAGATCGCAAGGCTGTGTGAATACCCGGCGGCGATGGCGATCACATTGCTCAGACCCGCCGGCACGTTGGTCTGGCCATAACTGCTCCAGCCCCACGCGCGCACCGTTCCATCCGCTTGCAATGCCAGGTTGTGTCCATAACCTGCGGCGATAGCGACAACGTTGGTCAGGTTGTTCGGCGCATTGAGCTGGCCGCGCGCATTGTCGCCCCAGAAAATCAGCGTGTTGTCCGCGCGCAACGCCATGCTGCTTTCGGCGCAGCCTACGATCTGGATCAGATTGGTGCAGATGGACGGAACACTCGCCTGTCCGAACGCGTTGTAACCCCAGCCCACGGCGCGTCCATCGGACTTCAGCGCAAAAGCATGTCCATACCAGCCGCTGCTGATGGTGACCACGTTGCTCAGACCCGCTGGAACATTGGTCTGGCCGTAATCGTTTTTTCCCCACGCCGTCACCGTGCCATTTGAGCGGACGGCCATTGAGTATCCCGAACCCGTCGCCACGCCGATGATGTTGCTCACGCCCGGCGGCACATTTGTCTGGCCGTAGGTATCTGCGCCTTCCCACGCGGCAACCGTCCCGTCCGTCTTCAACGCAAGACCGTAAGCCAACGCCGTCACGTTCGTGATCGAAAAACTTTTGGTGATCTCCCCATAATATTCCGTACCCCAGCCGGTGATTTCATAGCCTGTGGCAAATGGAATCACGCGGCCAACCACGACTCCCAGCGCATTGCTCGTCACGAGCCGGTAGCGATACTCCTGATGCGCGACCAATCCCGTGACGGACATGCTCACATAAACCAACGCGCTACCGCTGCCGACATTGGTGGAACTCGTGACGCGATTGAACGACGAGTTTGTTCCCCATTCAAACCACGCGTGAGTTGTCGTCCCATTCGGCACCACGCTTCCGTTCAACCGCGCCGTCGTCAGAGTCACATGCGACGCGGGCTGCGAGTAGCCGGAAGGAGATGCCGCGTTTCCAGTCGTGTTCGAGAAAACGCCGCCGAGAACCAGAAGGAATCCCATCTGAATGTTGAAACGCCGCATGAGATGGGGAGGATAAAACATGGTCGTCTCGGATTGTGACTGTTATCTCCTTTCATACCCGCCCGGTCAAGTTCGTTCCCGATGCGCGCGTTTCTGGTGGCGGAAACCAATGATCCCAAAGTGTCACTGTGCAAACGCGCGAAAGTATCGGGGTGCTTGATTCGTGAGCGAATTCAGCGGCAACAACAACATCGCGCCGCTGCCGGTCACGTTTGTCCAGTCGAGCCATGACGAGGTCAGATTCGTTTTGCTTTGAACCGTGAGGCTGCGACCGTTCTCGCCGGTGAGTTCCAGCATCAGTGCGCCGCTTTGTTTGCGGATGCCCAACACAGGCGGCAACGCGGGCGGCACGGCGGCGGTGATGAGTCGGAGGCCGACAGTGTTGGTCATGCTCGCGCCTTGTGCGTCGGTGACGGTGAACTTGAAACTCCCCAGCGCGTTCGTGCTGACGGTGGAAGTGAATCGC